>JAZSFO010000089.1:0-6986 GCA_045532255.1 Clostridia bacterium
GATTATGAAATATTTTTCCTTCGGAAAAATGTGAAATAAAATACGCCTTTTCATATGCCGAAGGCATATTTCATAGCGAAGCTATTTCATATTGCGTAGCAATATTTCACACGCCGAAAGGCGTATTTCATTGAAAAAAGCACTTCTCACGAAGTGCTTTTTTCTGGAGGCGCCACCCAGATTTGAACTGGGGAATAAAGGTGTTGCAGACCTGTGCCTTACCACTTGGCCATGGCGCCGAGCATATATATTAAATATTCAAGATTTCGCAAGGCAAAATCCCGAATATTTATTTTTGGCAAATCAAGAGACGCACTATGCGTCTCTTGACCTGTGGAGCGGAAGACGAGATTCGAACTCGCGACGTTCACCTTGGCAAGGTGACGCTCTACCACTGAGCCACTCCCGCATGAAGTGTAGCTATGGTGCCTCCGGGCGGAGTCGAACCACCGACACGGGGATTTTCAGTCCCCTGCTCTACCGACTGAGCTACAGAGGCATACCAAAGTTACGATTGAATTGTTCGTTCTGCTGCCTTGACTATTCAAAGCAGCAGAACTGTGGCGACCGAGAAGGGGCTCGAACCCTCGACCTCCAGCGTGACAGGCTGGCATTCTAACCAGCTGAACTACTCGGCCGTGTGTGGTGGGAGCTACAGGGCTCGAACCTGTGACCCTCTGCTTGTAAGGCAGATGCTCTCCCAGCTGAGCTAAGCTCCCATACACCGTCGCTCATCAGCGACTATGATAGTATAACTCTTTTTTACTTAATTGTCAATACTTTTTTCAAAAAAATTCAAAAAAATTTTATTTGCAAGAATCTTTTATACCCATTACTATGTCCAAAAGCTCACTCGGATGCGATATTATAGCATCCGCACCCGATGCTTTAAGCTCATCTGTGCTTCGAAATCCCCAGGATACACCTACAGTATATGCACCGATGTTCTTTCCTGTCTGCATATCTACCGCGGTATCCCCGATATATACACATTCTCCTCCGTTTGCTCCAAGAGCATCAAGAACCGCCATTGGTCCCTCGGGGTCAGGTTTAATCTTAACGCCCTCTATCTGCCCTCTTACGCAATCTGTAAGAGACGCATCTATCTTTTCTTTGCATACCTCTGTTGTTGCAAAGTGAGGTTTATTTGATATTACACCCACTTTTATGCCCATTTCCTTAAGACTCTTAAGCATATCGCATATGCCATCATATGGCTCTGTAAGGTATGACGGATTGGCATCGTAGTTTTCCATATAGTACTTATATACTTTATGATAGTTTGGCTCATTATATTCACCGATTTTTTTGAGCATTCTCTCCACGAGCTTTTTTGCACCGTTTCCGACCATGTATTTACATTCTTCTTTGTCTATTGTTTCAAAGCCGAACTCGGAGAGCGACAAATTGCAATAATAGGTAATTGTCGTAAGTGTATCGAGAAGTGTTCCGTCCAAATCAAATAGACATGCCTCTATCACTTTGTTTCTGCCTCCTTAACAAGAGACAAAAGCTCCTGCCTGTCAAAATGATACTTGTTACTGCAGAAATGACAGGAAATTTCGCTTTCTCCGTCCTCTTCTATTATCTTATTAAGCTCCTGTGCTCCAATGGATATAAGTGCCCTCTCCACTCTCTCGCGTGAGCAATTGCACTTATAGCACATATCGATGGTATCTGTTATGTGATAGTCAAAGCCGTCCATAAGAAGAGATAAAATATCCTCGGGGCTTTTGCCCTCATCAAGAAGCGATGTGACGGATTTAACCCTTGTAAGATTTTCTTCCAGCCTCGAAATATCCTCTTCCGTTGCCTCGGGCATAACCTGAATGATGAAGCCTCCTGCGGTCTTTGCTGTGTAATCCCTGTCAACCAAAACACCAAGTCCCACAGCAGACGGTATCTGCTCCGAAACCGCAAAGTATTTGGTCAGGTCATCGCCTATCTCTCCCGAAACAAGAGGTATCTTTCCTATATACGGTTCTTTCATTCCTATGTCATTTATTACAGTAAGAAATCCGTCTGTTCCTACTGCTGCACCTACATTCAGCTTGCCGTCATCGCCAAGGGGCATATCCAGGGCAGGATTATCCACATAGCCTCTTACACAGCTTTTGCTGTCAGAGACCGCGAGCACTCTGCCAAGCGGTCCTCCGCCTGTAAGCTGTATGCTTACCGTGTCATTTTCGCCCTTGAGTGCCGCACCCATCATTGCAGATGCCGTAAGAAGTCTGCCAAGTGCCGCCGTTGCAACGGGCGATGTGTTGTGATGGCGAAATGCCTCGTTAACCGTATCCTTTGATATAGCTGCAAATGCTCTTACGCTTCCGTCATCTGCAACTGCTCTTATTATATAATCTGACATAGCTTATTATCTCCCTAAAAGCAGAATGTTAAAAAGTGCTCAAGGCACTTTTTAACATTCCAAAATCGATTATGACAAATCCTGTACAAATATACATCTCTCGCCGCCATCTTCCTGCTTCTTATCGCGGTTTTCGAGGAAGGTCTTTGCAACCTGCGGGAAGAGAGCATAAGAAAGTACATCCTCTTCGCACTTTGCGAGGTCTCCTGCTTCCTCTGTGTACTTTTCAAGCTCGGGAGCAAGGAGGTCTGCGGGACGGACTGTAATAACCTCTTCGTCGCCGATAGCCTTCTTTCTTACCTCTTCGTTTACAGGAGCGGGAAGAGTACCGTACTCTCCCTTAAGAAGTCCTCTGGACTCCTTGGTAATCATCTTGTATCTCTCGCCAAGAAGAATGTTAAGAACAGCCTGTGTACCTACAATCTGACTTGTGGGAGTTACAAGAGGCGGATAGCCGAAGTCCTCACGAACTCTGGGGACCTCCTCAAGAACTTCATAAAGTCTGTGCTCTGCACCGTTGTCCTTGAGCTGACCCATGAGGTTTGAAAGCATACCGCCCGGAACCTGATAAAGAAGTGTATTGCCGTCAACATTGAGAACCTTGGGGTCAAGGTCTCCTCTATCTACAAGCTCTGCCGCAATTCCTCTGAAGTGCGATGCAGCCTCGGAAAGTGTATCAAGGCTTAAGCCTGTATCTCTTTCTGTACCCTTAAGTGCCGCAACAAGAGACTCTGTTGCAGGGTTGCTTGTGCCGTTTGCCATAGGAGACAGAGCACAGTCTACTATATCAACACCTGCCTGAGCTGCCATGAGGTTAGTCATGTCGCCTGTACCTGCGGTGTTATGTGTATGAAGATGAATGGGAACACTTACGTTTTCCTTAAGCTTCTTTACGAGGCTGTATGCATCGTAAGGAAGAAGAAGGTTTGCCATATCCTTGATACAGATGGTATCTGCACCCATCTTTTCCAGATGACATGCAAGCTTAACAAAGTAGTCCTCATTGTGAACAGGGCTTGTGGTGTAGCTTATTGCCGCTTCGCACATACCGCCGTACTCCTTGACATACTTGATTGCAGCTTCTAAGTTTCTGGGGTCGTTAAGAGCATCAAATACTCTTACAACATCTATACCGTTTTCTATTGACTTTTTGCAAAATGCCTCAACAACATCGTCTGCATAGTGCTTGTATCCGAGAATGTTCTGTCCGCGGAAAAGCATCTGGAGCTTTGTGTTTGGCATATGCTTCTTTATGATACGAAGTCTCTCCCACGGGTCTTCGTTAAGAAATCTCATACAAGCATCAAATGTAGCACCGCCCCAGCACTCTACTGACCAGTATCCAACCTTATCAAGTGTCTCGAGTGCAGGAATCATGTCTTCGATTTTCATTCTTGTTTTTGCCTGAGACTGATGAGCATCTCTTAATATTGTATCTGTAATATATAATTTAGACATATCTATTCTCCTATAAATATATAAACATTAACCGAGAAGAGCAAGAAGTGCACCTGCTGCTATAGCAGAGCCTATAACACCTGCAACATTGGGTCCCATAGCATGCATAAGGAGGAAGTTGGAGGGGTTATCCTTCTGTCCAACCATCTGGGATACTCTTGCCGCCATAGGAACTGCGGATACACCTGCAGAACCGATGAGAGGATTGATCTTGTTCTTAAGGAACAGATTCATAAACTTGGCAAGAAGTACACCGCATGCAGTAGCAACACCAAATGCAATAACACCCATCAATATAATTGCAAGTGTTTTGAGGCTTAAGAATGTTTCTGCAGTAGCGGTAGCACCTACGGAGATACCGAGGAATACTGTTACAATATTCATAAGCTCGTTCTGTACTGTCTTAGAAAGTCTTTCACAAACACCGCATTCCTTGAGAAGGTTACCAAGCATAAGAGCACCTACAAGCGGAGTTGCAGAGGGAACAAGGAACGAAACAAATATTGTTGTTATTATCGGGAATACAATCTTCTCTGTCTTGGATACAGGGCGAAGCTCCTTCATGGCAATCTGTCTTTCCTTCTTGGTTGTAAGAGCCTTCATGATAGGAGGCTGAATTACAGGAACAAGAGCCATGTATGAGTAAGCCGCAACAGCGATAGGTCCAAGAAGGTGGGGAGCAAGCTTACTTGTAAGGAAGATAGCTGTAGGGCCGTCCGCACCGCCGATAATACCTATGGAGCCTGCTTCCTGAGGAGTAAAAATAAAGGAGGCAGCAATAAATGTTGCAAATATACCTATCTGTGCCGCCGCACCGAGAAGAAGACTCTTGGGGTTGGCAATAAGGGGACCGAAGTCTGTCATGGCACCTACACCTATGAAGATAAGACAGGGATAGATACCGAGCTTAACACCTAAGTAAAGTATGTCTATAAGACCGGGAGTGATTGCATTGGATGCACTGAAATATTCCCAGTGAACATGTCCGCCTGCAAAAATCTCTTCATGGAAGATTTCCGCACCCATGAGATTTGTAAGAAGCATACCGAAAGCTATGGGGAGAAGCAAAAGCGGCTCGAACTTCTTAACAATTGCAAGATACATAAGAAGACATGCTATAAGAAGCATAACAATTGACTTCCATGTAAGCATGGAAAAGCCTGTCTGCTTTAAGAAGTTTACTACAGCTTCCATCTTGCCTGCTGTCTTGGGGTTTAATATATCTGCCTCGTATGATGAGCTTACCTGAGTGCTCATAGCCTGAGAAATGGTATTAACCTCACCTGGAACATACTGAATAAGAATGTTTACCTTGGGCATCTCGCCTTTTTTTAAGTTTTCTGCAAAAATCTCGTCTGTAAGCTCTAATTCACCGCCTGCCGCTATAGCAAGCTCCTTGAGTGCAGAGCCTCTTCTCTCCTGGGTAAGCTGACCTGAGCCTGCATAGTTGAAGTAAACATTTTCGTCGCCGTCGAGCATGTAGTATACTGCAAGTGGCTCAAGACTTCTGTTGGCAAGAGTTATTGTGAGCTTGCCGTTTTCGTAATTTGCGGATTTAACGAACACAAGAGCCTCACCCTCAATAAGCTGGCCCTGATATTCTTCTTCCAATGTGACATATTTGCTTGGCTGAACCTGTGCACCAAGCAGTGCCTCAAGCTCTTCTTGGCTAAACTGTACTTCACCGCTTGTTTGATCCTCGGTCTCGGCGGGGTCTGCATATGCTATCACTGCTGTGAGAGAGAGCATAACAAGCAAGAGTACAGAAATTATTCTTTTTGTCATTTTCCTATACCTCCGAATGTAGTGTAACACAATACTGCTTATGCTATTGTGCAAAGAGCTGTTCCGTTGGAAACAGATGCACCCTCGGCAACACATACAGAAGTGATTACACCGTCACATCCTGCCATGATTTCATTTTCCATCTTCATAGCTTCAAGAATAAAGAGAACCTGTCCCTGAGTTACGCTGTCGCCCTCTTTTACCTTAACAGAGAGGATTGTGCCCTGCATGGGAGCCACAACCTGCTCACCCTCGCCTGCGGGCTTTGCTGCGGGAGCCGCTTCTGCCTTGGGAGCCTGTGTCTTTGCAGCCTGAGCTTCTTCCTCGCTCATAAGTTCTATTGATATTGCATATTCTGTACCGTTAACATTTACCTTGTAAGTTTTCATGATTAAAATCTCCTTTTAATAGTTATTAAAGTTTCTTAAATGATATTACTTTGATATTCTCTACATCTGTACCGAGTTCCTCGGCAATTACCGCACATGATGCGGCTATAATTTCCTGCTTATTTGCAATCGGAGCAGACGGTGTGCTGACCGCCTTTGCAGGAGCCAATGCTGCTTCTTCCTCTGCAAATCTCTTACAAACACTGCTCATTGCAACTGTAATAAATATAAGAACTATAAGTCCTACAAATACCGTTGCAATACCCATAAAACAAACAAACGCTGTGCTCATGATTGTCCTCCTTTCCGAGAAAAGTGTTTATTTTATAAATTTAAATTACAAATGGCGTTGACGGCAGCATTTTGCCATCAACACTATAATCTTTCCCACATTAGACTAATTCTATATATATCCTTTTTTTCCTTTGTATAATTTTAACAATTTGTCAAAAAATACCCATCCAAATTAAGATACATTCGACAATTTAATACTTCTTTCGGCATGTCCGACTTATCCTCAATATCCTCCATAGGCTTGAATCTGAGTGCAGTAAGCTGTTTTTGTATATCGAAGTTATCGCTTGCAACATGCCTGATGCCCCTCAGGTCAATGACATTGAGCATTGATTTGCCAAGTCCGTATTCAAGTGAAAAATCTTCATCCTTTATATATATACCGTCAAGGAGTGCATAGTCTCCATAAAGTCTCATTACTCCGAGGCCCAAAAGCTCCTCTCCGTCCTTTACTGTCATTACGGTAGCATCTTGGGGAAGTGTTATTCCCATTGTGTCTGCCCACCTGGCATCGTCTGTTTTTATTGTTAACATATTACCTCTCCCTTAACCTCATTACCTCTGTTTTTGTAAGATGCCTCCATCTGCCTTTAGCAAGATTTCCAAGCTCTATCCCGTCCACACTCACTCTTGCGAGCGAAAGCACGGGATGTCCCACCGCTTCGCACATCTTTCGCACCTGACGGTTCATACCC
>JAZSFO010000084.1:0-11867 GCA_045532255.1 Clostridia bacterium
GCTTATTTGGGTTACGCATTTTTGAAAATTAGTAGGTTTCTAAGCTATTATTTTTATAATTTCCCAGACTAAAATCCATTGTTTCTCACAGTAAAATCCACTATTTACGAGCAGTGGACGTTACTTTGGGAATTTTCCAAAAAATCACATTTTAAGTCAATTAACTATACGCCAGAATTTTTTCTGTTTCTTCCCTGAGTATATCTTCTGACTCTGCACTAACCTTTCCCTGAGCGAAATTCCCTCTTCCTCCGCCTTTTCCGCTGAGTGAGGAATTTATCTTTTTTACGGTGTCTGCCACATCGGAAATACCGCATACTACATAAAGATAGCTATTTTCCTCTGCTTTAGAAAAGAGAATACATTCTTTAATACCCTTGTCTGTAAGTGAGTTTGCACAATGTCTTAGTCCGTCATATGACAGATTATCGCAAATTGCATATGCCTTTTCTCCGATTTCTACAGGGCTGAGTTCCAGAAGTGCAATCTTCTTTGACATATGACCATTTGAAGCACGGAGTTCGTTTATTTGTTCGGTTTGTTTTAGTGTTGCATCGTATATTTCATTTCTTGGCGAGGAAAGAAGCTTCATCATAGCCTTGGACGAGGAATGCAGATTTATGTAGTCCTCAAGTGCCCATATGCCAGCTATCATTTCCAGCCTTGTTCCTTTTCGGTGAGGAGCAAAATCAAGAATTTTTATTATGCCGATTTCGCCCGTATATGCAACATGCGGTGCACAGCAGGCACAACAGTCTATTCCGTCAATTGTAATAAGTCTCAGACCGCTTTCAATATCAAGCTTGCTTCTGTATTCAATGCTTTCTGCCTCTTCTTTTGTGGGGAATGACGAGGTAATAGCAGCATTTTTGTAAATGGCGAGGTTTGATTCAATTTCAATTTTTTTAATATCCTCATTGGACAGAGGTCCGCTGAAATCTACCGTCATCAAAGAGTCGGTCATGTGAAAGCCCGAATTTGTATATCCAAACATCTTATAAACAATTCCCGACACAATATGTTCGCCCGAGTGATTTTGCATTCTGGCAAAACGCTTCTCCCAGTCTATAGTGCCAACTACCTTTTCGCCCTCAGCAATCGGATTGTTTGTTTTGTGAACAATTGTTTCTCCGTTTTCCCTCACATCAAAAACTTCGATATCGTTTATATATCCTGTGTCAGAAGCCTGACCGCCTCCCTCGGGGAAAAATGCTGTTTTGTCAAGTATTATTTCAAAAAAACCGTCATTTTCATTGCATGAGATTACAGTTGCTTCAAATTCCCTGCAGTATGAGTCAAGGTAATATATTCTTTCCGTCATGTTTATCATCCCTTATTTATTATTTCAAAATTGCATTGTTTATAAATATATTCTTTTCGCTCTCTGTCACTTTCAAAAACAGAATAGGCAATAAGGAGCTTTGCATAGGCTGTTTCAAATGTGTATCCGTACAAAAATCTGATTTTTGATTTGCTTATAATGGATACACTTTCATATATATCGCCCCATGTTTTGGAGGGAGCTATATATGCGTCGGTTCCGCAGTCAGAGCACCTGTTTATCATGTGAAGAATAGAATTTTCGTCACATCCGTCAGCACAGGCTGTACCCGAATGATAGGTTCTGTGCAGAACCGCCTTGAATGATGAGTAGTTGTAGGTATTGTAATTTATCCCCACATAAGGCTCAATCGGCAGTACACATTCCGAAAGCTCAAAATTATCATAAATGTTTATAGGACTTAATATGTTTTTGCGTGGATACATCTCTTCCAGTTGCTTAAAGTAAGCGGTATAGTTCGTGTCGGACATTTCTGTTATATCAAGCATACCGTTGCTGTAGAAATCATCGGAATAGTTTTTGCATTGTTCAAGACGGGATGCCAGATGAAGATACATTTTTTCGTCCGAAGGATTTTTGTAAGTAACATACACATTGGGCGAAATTCCTCTTGCAATACATTCTGCGGCATAACGGAAGTTATCATTTCCGTTTGCGGTAGGGACAGACAGCCTTCTGTGTGACGATACAAAAAACACGGGTATTTTTGTTCCGGACAGAAGCATTGCAAAAAGAGACGCAGTATATGCCAGAGTGTCTGTTCCGTGAGCAAATATTATTCCGTCATATTGTTTGTCCTTTGTATATTTTCTGTATGTTTCAAGAATTATATTCCATTTTTTTACGGTCATGTTTTCGCTGAGAATTGACAGGTTTTCCGTAAGGTCAATATTAACTTTCTTTGCATAGGGAGAATCGGAATTTATAAAATTTGATTTTATAAAAGCCCCTGCATTTTCGTTAATGGACAGCACGGAGTTTTCGTCCTTGGAAGTGCATATGGTTCCGCCCACCAAAATCAACAATATATTTTTCATATATATTCACCTATAAAACTTAATTGTTTTGTTTACAGGGGATGTAAGAAAAGCGTTTTCCTACATCCCCTTGGTTTTATTATTATTTCAATTTGTTCTCCAGTATTGTTTTAATTGTTGCAGGGTCGCCAGCGCCCTTAAGCTCTTTCATACACGCACCGAAAAGTGCCTGCAAAGCCTTGGTTTTTCCGCTCTTGTAGTCACTAACCGCCTGTGCGTTTTCGGAGAGTATCTTGTCAATAACGGTTTCTATTGCAGAAGAGTCAAATTTCTTGTCAAGTCCGTTTTCCTTGCAGTAGGATACGGGGTCAACGCCGTCTTCGATAACCGCTATAAGAATTTTCTTTCCTGCATTACGGTTGATACTTCCGTCAGATACCATTTTAATTACGGCATAAAGGTCTTCTGCGGTAATTTCAAGCTCATTTAATGTCTTTCCGTCTTTTCTGAGTATTCCTGCACAGTCCGTAAGAATCCATGCTGCTCCGTCCTTTGCATTACATCCCATTGATACAATATCGTCAAGGAGTCTGCTTATCTTATTGTTTGAAATAAGCATGTCAATTTCCTTTTCCGATATTCCTGCCAGACGGTAATCCTCGGCCTTTTCATCAACGGCTACGGGTTTGTTCGCCTTGATTTCTTCGAGCCACTCGTCATCAATTATAATCGGCATAAGGTTTGCATCAGGGAAATAGCGGTAGTCCGCCTCGGTTTCCTTATTACGCATTGCAAATGTTTTTCCGCTTACATCGTCAAAGCGTCTTGTTTCCTGAACAAGCTCTTCTGTCTCGAATTCCAATGCATCCATATGACGCTGTGCTTCGTAGCGGATTGCACGCTCAATGGCATCGAATGAGCTCATGTTCTTGATTTCTGTACGGACACCAAATTCTTCGCTTCCCTCTGGACGGACAGAAATGTTTACATCACAGCGCATAGCACCTTCTTCGCATTCTGATATACCGCCAAGACGGAACATGGATTTCAGCTTGTTGAGGTATGTTACAACTTCCTCAGCACTTCTGAAGTCAGGCTGAGTAACAATCTCAATAAGCGGAACACTTGTACGGTTAAAGTCTACATACGAAACCTTGCCGCCGTGCACGAGCTTACCTGCATCTTCTTCCATGTGAATTTGCTTTATTCTTATATCGCGGGCACCCGACGAGGTCTTAAGTGTAACAACGCCGTTTGTGCATATGGGGTGGTTGAGCTGTGTAATCTGATATGCACAGGGCAGATCGGGGTAATAGTAGTTTTTCTTATCAAATGTTGTATATCTGTTTATTTCGCAGTTGAGCATAAGTCCTGCCGTTACCGCAAGCTCTACAACTCTCTTGTTCATAACAGGAAGCATACCTGGCATACCGCTGCACGCAGGGCATACACAGTCATTAGGCTCCTTAGGTGAGGAGTGTCCTCCGCAGGAACAGAATATTTTTGAATTTGTGTCAAGTTCAACATGTGTTTCAAGACCAATAACCAATTCGTAATTCATATTATTTGCCCTCCTTTTCCACACAGTCTGCAAGACTAAGAAGTGTCTTTTCATCAAAATGCTTTCCTATAAGCTGAACACCGCCTGTTACCATAGACGGAATTCCTATGAGGTTGGAAAGCGATGTAAATACACTTTCTTCAAATACCTTAAGGAATGCGTCCTTTATGTCATACTCCTTATAAGATGCCTTACTGCATGCAGGAGTAATAATAGCATCGTATGATTTCATAAGCTCATCATACTTCTCGGCAATTACTCTTCTTATCCTGAGGGATTTGTCATAGCAGTCCTTGTATCTGTTTTTGGAAAGTACATCGGAACCGTACAGAATTACAGATTTTGTAAGGAAATTAAATCCCTCAGTTCTTGAATTTACATAAAGCTCATCAATATTTTTGTATTCCTTTGCTCTGTGACCGTACTTTACACCGTCGTATCGTGATATATTGTTGCATGTTTCTGCTGTCATAAGAATTTGCCATGCTGTATTTGCAGTGTCAAAAATATCAAATGAAATTTCTTCTACGGTTACGCCCTTTTTCTTAAGTGTCTCAGTAAATTTACTGATTTTGGATTTGGTTTCATCGTCAGCTTTTTCAAAGAGCTCTTTTACAACAGCAACTTTCTTTTCGGATACAGCTTCAATAGAGTAGTCATATGTTTCGTTTTTAAGGCTTGTGCCGTCCTTTTCGTCATGTCCTGCGATTACTTCCATTATTTCCTTTATTGCATAGGCATTATTTGCATAAACACCTAACTGCTCGCCTGATGCTGCACAGGAAATAATTCCGTAACGCGAAACCGTACCATATGTCGGCTTAAGAAAATCTATGCCCGAAAGTGCTGCCGCGCGTCTTGGTGTACCATTCATGTCCACAGCAAGACCAGCTTTTACTTCGGCGGATTTTACAAGCTCTGCCAAAGCACCCTTAAGCTCATCGCTTTTTTCACCGTAATATGAAAATTCTCCGACAAGGTCAAGTCCAAATTCGCCGACATGTGTTTTTCCCGAAATCTTATAGCCATTACTTTCAAGTCTTACAACAGCCTCAGCGCTGAAAAGCGGTTTGAAACCTTCGAGTATCCTTGAGCCTGCGCAGGCTTCCATGTCTTTTACAAGTATTGTATCATCAACAGCAATGTTACCGCCGTCTGTTGTTACTTTATAATATTTCATTTCTGCACACCTCACTTTACAAGTCTGGGTACCTGCCAACTGTCCTCACTGCGTTCGGGAGCGCCTTCAAGAAGACTCTCTCTTGCAAAGGGTTGGCTTCGTACATCTTCACGCAAAACATTGGTCATCGGCATTACATGTACCATTGGTTCAATGTCTTTTGTATCAGTATTTGCCAGTATGGCTTCATTTTTGTTCATTTTTGCAAATATTTCCTGCATAACAGTTTCCTCGTCGTCAGTAAGAGCAATCTGATTGAGCTGTTGTGCATTGGAGAATGTTGAGCGTTTTCCTGATGCCTTGTTTGATGCCGAACCTGGAGTTGAACGCTGTGCAAGAGCATTTCCGTTACCAAGAAGATGCACATCTTCAAGCTGTTGGTTGGTAACCTCACCAGGAGCGCCAAGAAGTAAATCCTGTGCATTTCCGTTAAGCGGGAATGCAATAACATCAAGAATTTTTTCTTCATCAGTAAGGAGCATTACCATACGGTCAATACCTGGTGCCATACCTGCGTGGGGGGGAGCACCATACTGGAACGCAGTATAGAGAGCATTAAAGCGTTTCTTAAGCTCATCCTCTGTATATCCTGCAATTTCAAATGCCTTTCTCATTACATCAATATCGTGGTTGCGCACGGCACCTGATGCAAGCTCAATGCCGTTGCCTACAAGGTCATATTGATATGCCAGAACCTCTGTGGGATCCTTTGTAAGAAGTGCTTCCATTCCGCCCTGAGGCATTGAGAATGGGTTATGGGTAAATATTGTTTCGCCTGTTTCTTCGTCGATTTCATACATGGGGAAGTCAACAACAAAACAGAATTCAAATGCATCTTCGGAAATTAAGTCGAGCTGTTCCTTTTTTGCAAGCCATGTTCTTATCATACCTGCTTTCTTTTCTGTGTCGTTTTTCTTGTCGTCGCAGATAAAGAAGAGAGTTTCATTTTCCTTAACTCCTGTAAGCTTTATTATTTCAGCCTTTTTATAATCGGTGAGGAACTTTGCAATAGGACCTGCAAATACGCCCTCCTTAAGGGTAATATAACCGAGACCGCCGAGTCCCACCTCTGCAGATGTGGCAAATTTAAGCGAATCCTCAAAGAATTTCTTTGATTTGCCCTGACAGTCTGCTACAATACCGCGTACAGGCTTACCTCTAAATGCAGGGAAATCAACATCTGCAAAGAAATCAGTAAGGTCGCAGATTATAAGCGGGTTTCTGAGGTCAGGCTTGTCGGAGCCGTATGTCATCATTGCATCTGCATATGTTATGCGTCTGAATGGCTTTTCCGAAATCTTTTTGTCCGAAAAAGTCTTGAATGTGTCATAGATTACATCTTCACATACATCAAGAACCTCTTCCTGTGTTGCAAATGCCATCTCAAAGACGAGCTGATAAAATTCACCGGGGGAACGGTCAGCACGCGCATCTTCATCACGGAAGCAGGGTGCAATCTGAAAATATCTGTCAAATCCCGATACCATCAGGAGCTGTTTGAACTGCTGAGGTGCCTGCGGAAGTGCATAAAACTTTCCGGGATGCTTACGGCTGGGTACAAGGAAGTCTCTTGCACCCTCAGGAGATGATGCAGTAAGAATAGGGGTCTGCATTTCCAAAAATCCCTTATCTTCCATTTTGTTTCTCAAATGGCGGATAATTTTTGAACGCTTTACAAGGTTGTCATGGTTTTTGGGATTACGCAGGTCGAGATAACGGTATTTAAGTCTCACTTCGTCCTTGCTTGTTCTTGATGAACGGACTTCAAAGGGGAGCATATTGTGGCTCTTACCAAGAATTTTGAGGCTTGTTGCAACAAGCTCAACATAACCTGTATCAATTTTTTCATTTACAGTTTCTATGGCTCTCTTTTCCACCGTACCGCTTACTGTTATAACTGTTTCTCTGTTAACATCTTTAAGAAGTGCTTCATCGTGCACAACCACCTGTGTTACACCTGTGTAGTCACGAAGGTCAATAAAGATAACTCCGCCGTGGTCACGAACAACATCAACCCAGCCTGCAAGCTCTATGGTTTTTCCGATATGTTCATCACGGATGTCGTTACAAAATAGAGTTCTGTACATGATATTTTCCTCCTATATCATATTTAAAAATAAAAGTCCCGGGAATATACGATATTCCCGGGACGAGTAAACAAAATTAACCCGCGGTGCCACCCGCATTGACACAAAATGTGTCCGCTTTTATAAAATATTAAGCTTAAACTAATGCAGAGTGTTCCCAAGCCTACTACTCATCTCAAATGCGCTTCCAGTCCATGACGCATTCTCCCTATCAGACTTTCCACAAAAGCCGAGTCTCTACAAGAAAAATTATAACAAATAAAATTTCATTTGTCAACAATATTTTATGGTGTAAATGAGGTTTTAATGCTAGTAATATTTGGTTTGAAACTTGATTTTTTGCACCGCATATGATAATCTTTATTTGGTATACTAATATGATACCGTATTTGTAAAAAAAGGGGGGTTAGGTGTGGACAGAAAGTATTTGTGCATAGATCTCAAAAGTTTTTATGCATCTGTTGAATGTGTAGAAAGAGGACTAGACCCCTTGGATACAAATCTGGTTGTTGCAGATAATTCCCGAACGGAAAAAACAATTTGTCTTGCAGTAACCCCCAGTCTCAAATCTCTGGGCATATCGGGCAGAGCCAGACTTTTTGAAGTTATGCAAAAGGTAAGAGAACAAAATTTTGTCCGTAGAAAAAGTGCCCCTAATCATAAGTTCACAGAAAAGTCCTTCAGTATGTCCTCGCTTACCGAAAACCCGTCACTTGAGCTTGACTATATTGTAGCACCGCCCCGAATGGCATATTATATGAAGTATTCAGCTGAAATATACAAAATATATTTAAGACATGTGTCCAATGAGGATGTTCTTGTCTATTCCATAGATGAAGTCTTTATGGATATTACAGACTATCTGTATGGGAGGGGATGCAGTGCCCGTGAATTTGCTATGGATATAATCCTCGATGTTCTGGCTGAAACAGGTATAACCGCAACAGCAGGAATAGGGACAAATATGTATCTTGCAAAGATAGCTATGGATATTACAGCCAAGAAGATGCCACCCGACAAGAACGGCGTACGAATAGCGGAGCTTGATGAGTTGAGCTACCGTAAAGAACTGTGGGAACACAAACCGCTTACAGACTTCTGGAGAATAGGAAAGGGCTATAACACAAGACTTCAAAAAAACCATATCTATACAATGGGGGATGTAGCAAGGATATCGCTTACCCCTCATGGAAGAAAGCTTCTAAAAAAACTTTTTGGAGTAAATGCCGGACTTCTGGTGGATCACGCTTGGGGATATGAGCCTTGCACAATCAAAGAAGCAAAATCGTATGTTCCCGAAAACAGCAGTATCAGTTCATCTCAGGTGCTTCACTATCCGTACGATTTTGAGATGGCACGCATAATAGTAAGAGAGATGACGGAGCTTATGGCACTTGAACTTGTGGAAAAAAGACAAGCAACAAACCAAATTGTACTTACAATAGGCTATGATACAGAAAATCTTACAGATCCTATGATAAGAAAAAAATACAAGGGCGAGATATCAAGCGACCATTATGGAAGAACTGTACCAAAGCACGCTCACGGGACCGTAAATGTACCGAGAATAACATCATCTTCAAGCCTGATCACAAGCTCCGTTTTGGAGCTTTATGACAAAATAGTTGATCCTATTCTGCTTGTAAGAAGAATAAATATAACTGCTAATAAGCTTACCTCGGAAGAAAACACACAAAGGGATTTAATATATGAGCAAACAGATATGTTTACTGACTATGATGCTTTGGATATTATACGAAAAAATGAAGACAGTGAACTTAAGCGGGAACGCAAGCTTCAGGAGACAACCATAGAAATAAGAAATCGCTTCGGCAAGAATGCTCTGCTTAAAGGAACAAACTTAAAAGAAGGCGCCACTACTAAGGATAGAAACAATCAAATTGGCGGACACAAAGCATAGTGCTGTAAATTTATTGTTTTGAAATACAAATGTTTCGGAGATTTAATTATGGATATTACAAAAGCAAAAGAGATTATCTTGGCATTGGCTGATGGTGTGGATCCTATTACAGGAGAAGTTTTACCTGCGGACCATGTTTGTAATAATGCCGAGGTTGTAAGAGCATTTTATACATTGCTTCAACAGAAAAACACAGAAAAAAGGGAAAAAATATATGAAAATTCCGGTAAGAGATGGACACAGGAAGATGACAAAATGCTAAAGCAACTGTTTGGACAGGGAGTAACAAAAAGCGAACTGCAGAAAAGATTTATGCGTTCACGCGGAAGTATTCATTCTAGACTTATAAGACTAGGGCTTATAGAAGAATAATTTAGCCCTTGAAGAATTTTATAAAAAAGAAGATGAGAATTGATTCGAACTTGTGGTGAGATGTACGGATGTTTTTGAGTATCATTTGAGTCGGCTTCGAGTCGTGTAGGTTAGAGCAAATAAGCGGAAGATAAGAGAAGTTAAATAACGATAAAAACGGCGTAAAATCAAGGCTTTGAGGGTTTAAAATCCTTCAAAGCCATAACTAGCGCTCGAAATCCTCGTATTGCCGCTTTTACACATTTTTCTAACCATTTCTGCTAGAAAAATGTTAGAAAGCCCGATGAAGTGTTTCGGCGTTCTTGAAAAATTTAATGGAGTGTAGTATAATCAAGTTAGAAAAGATGATTATGAATGGAGAAATAAAATGTTAAGTAAGATACTAGAGGTAAAACATACTCTGTTAAATCAAATAGAACAGTATTTAAATAACGAAATTACGCGAAAAACTTTTGGCTATGTTGCAGAGGAATATTATACTGAAAATGCACACTTTATCGAGAATACAAAATTTCATGAAATATATAATCGAATTGTTCCTGATGCTTGTTTGATTTATATAGATGAACCTGGATATGAAGATGACAAAGAAAAGTGTTTTCGCAGAGAAATGGAAGAGGCGTATAACTTATTGAAACCATTATGTGATAAGGTACAATAAATATAAAACATTAGGGAGAAATAAAATGTTAAATAAACTATTCAAAAGCATACTTGACCAAGACACAGCCCCTATCGTTGTTTGCGATATGGACAATATCATTGTTTATATGAACCCTTGTGCAGTAGAGCGTTATCACGGAGATTTGACGGGCAAAAGCATAAAAGACTGCCATCCGCCAAAAGCCAATGAAATGATAGAAAAGGTGCTTGCTTGGTATAAAGAGAGCAAAGACAACAACATCATTTATACCTATCGTAACGATGAGGAAAACAAAGATGTGTATATGGTTGCTCTTCGTGATGACGACGGAACGCTGATTGGCTATTACGAAAAGCACGAGTATAGAAACAAGGAAACAGTCGGGCTTTATCAGCCAAAGAAATAGTAAAACGATAATTTAACGAGGTTGTGTTATGGAAAAATTAGATTTTAGATATGCAAAAGAAACAGATGCAGCACTTATATTAGATTTTATCAAAGGCCTGGCTGAATATGAAAAAATGCTTGATGAAGTAATCGCCACTGAAGATCTTTTAAAAGAATGGGTTTTTGAAAAGAAAAAAGCTGAAGTGATATTCGCTTTGGAAGATGGAAAAGAGGTTGGATTTGCCCTCTTTTTCCATAACTTTTCTACATTCCTCGGTCGTGCAGGAATATACTTAGAGGATTTGTTTGTAAAGCCAGAATATCGTGGCAAAGGTTACGGCAAAGGACTTTTGAAAAAGCTTGCTCAGATTGCAGTTGAACGAGGTTGCGGAAGACTTGAATGGTGGTGCCTTGACTGGAACAAACCAAGCATTGATTTTTATTTGTCTTTGGGCGCAGAACCTATGGATGAGTGGACTACCTATCGTGTTACAGGAGAAAATCTAAATAAACTCGCAGAAGAATAAATTCGATGTAAGGGTGAATCTTATGAAGAAAATATTATGTATGATATCAGCGCTTCTCTGCATTTTCCTTACCGCATGCGGAGAAGATAAAAGTATCGGAATCATCGGCGGAGCAGACGGTCCGACTGCAATATTGGTTAGTGAAAAAGGAGAAAAAGCGATGTATGAGATTATTACGGCAGAAGATGCCAAAAAGATAATGGATAGCGGTGAGGATTTTGTTATCCTTGATGTTAGAGAACAGGACGAGTTTGATGAGGGACATATCCCGGGTGCAATCTTAATTCCATATACAGAAATTGAGAATAAAGCAAAAGAAATGCTCCCCGATAAGAATAAGCAGATACTTGTATATTGCAGATCAGGTCGCAGAAGTAAAATCGCAGCCGAAAGCCTTGCAAAGCTTGGTTATTCCAATATCAAAGAATTCGGCGGTATTATCGATTGGCCGTATGAAATAGAAAAATAGAGTTCAAGAAGGTGGTAAAATGAACCTGATTAAAGAGTTAATTAAATATTTAAAAACTAGTGATTCGGTCAAATGCCCAAAGTGTGGAGAAAAGTTGCATTTTGAAAAAATGTTCATAGGCCGAGGAAGTATAAATGTTTCCTGTGAAAAATGTGGCATTTTCGAACATTATGATGGTAATTTTGCAAAGAATGGTGATGCGAAATGAAACTTGGCTGTTCCAATATCAAAAAAATTGGTGGAATCATCAATTGGAATTATGAGGTGACTAACTATTAAAAGTCAAGAGTTTTTTGAAAAGTTTCTAAATAAATTTTAAGGAACAAAAAAAGTGTATGGCAAACAAGCCCTGTATTACAAGGACTTTAAAAAACAGTTGGAATAATGGCTACCTTACAAAA
>JAZSFO010000010.1:0-10688 GCA_045532255.1 Clostridia bacterium
GATACTTATGTCCTTTGGAAATCTCGCCGGCGCCAAGAGATGCCATTACTGTAGGTAGCTGACTTGAGACATAGGCAAAGTCTTCACTGCCTCTGCCCTTTTGACCATCCTTAAGCATTACTACCTTATCCTCGCCCAAAAATTTCTTTGAAAGGTCAGAAATTCTTTTCAAAAGCTCTTTGTCATTGAGAAAAGGCGGACATCCGCCCTCATATACGATTTCGCTTTGGCATCTTAGCGCCTTGCAAACATCTGCCAAAATTTCTTCCATTCTTTTTTTGACAAATTCCCTATTCTCCTCACTATAGGAACGAACCGTTCCCCTTAGTGTAACCTCCTCGGGTATTGCATTGGCAGAGTTACCTCCGTTTATCGACCCAAATGTAATAACTGCAGGTTCAAATGCGCAGAGCTCTCTTGAATTTATTATTCCGAGTGCACAAACCACATGGGAAGAGGCTAAAATCGGATCAACACCTTTGCTTGGGTCGGCTCCGTGACAGCCCTTGCCCTTAATTTTTATCGTAAAAAAATCCGCAGACGGTGCAATTTCTCCCGAGCCAGCAAAAACAACCGTTCCTGCAGGAAGAGTATTTCCTGAGGATACATGTATCATAAATGCTCCGTTTGGCTTTGGACTTTCCAGTATTCCCGAATCTATCATATCCTTGGCACCCTCAAGGATTTCCTCAGCAGGCTGGAACATAAGAACAACACACGAGTTTAGTCTGTCCTCCAGCTTTTTAAGGACCCTTGCCGCACCGAGAAGCATTGATGTATGCATATGATGTCCGCAGGCGTGCATATTTCCCTTTCCTTCTATAAATATAGCATCCATATCCGCACGAAGAAGCAGTACCCTCTCGTTATTTTCACTGCCGAGAACACCTTTGATACCGCATCTTCCGTAATCTATTGGGTCTATGCCCATTTCCTTAAGGGACTTCTTTACATACTCTTTTGTTTTAGTAAGATTAAAGCCGATTTCGGCATTACTGCCGAGATACTCAGAGTCCGCAAAAAGTCTTTCTTTATCAATTAAATTTAATATTTCATCCATTAAAATCACCTATGATATTTTCTGCCCCCAAAAAACTTTTTATACAAAAATCGAGACTGCATTAAATAACAGTCCCGATTTTTCATTTATGTATATTTTTTCATTAGTATAATGGAATTTTTACATTCCTCATAATCCCAGCTGCAGCAATGATTGAACATCCAGTTCTTTTTGTCTCTGAAATTTTGAAATTTGATATTTTTGAGTTCGCAGCCGATACAGTTTTTCTTCTCATACAAAAAGAACGGACATATAGCGTATAGCGGCATCCTTCTCCCCCTAATTTAACTGAAACTTCTGTACATATTGACCGTAACTCAGCCCTGCTTCTCTGCTGAGCACTGCCACCTGTTCTATTGATAATGCAGGTGCTTTATGAATTTTTTTGCGTTTTGTCAATCTGCCGTTGGCATAAAGCCTACATTCCTTGGAGCAATACTTCTTGCGACGGAGCGACAAGAATGTATCGCCGCACCATGCACAAGTAAATTCACGAAGATTGTTTCTCCTTGCTCTCTGTGCATTTGCCTTTCTGCGACACTTGGCAGAACAATACTTTTTTGCATTTTTATCGGTGGTGAATTCCCTGTTACACACAGGACAATGTAGTGTTCTTTTCATCGTTTGTTTCCTTTCTTATATTTAGCTACCGGGGAAGCAGCCTGCTTGCTGCAGTATTTACTCTTTTCAAGCGAAAGAAATCTGTCAAAGAAAACGCTATGTCAACAGATTACAATCTGATCACACCAGCTTTTCGACGCAGCTTGCCATCCACATCATAATAACAGGTACAAATAATTTGAAAATGGTTATAATGTCTGTAGTTCTGATTATTTTCTTCATAATTCTCTGTATAACCGAGCCATAAAATACGGTTATACGACCTCCTCTCAAATTAAAAGTCATAATTCCTTTCAAAAGTGATGTTTTCGATATCGACACATTTATATTACACCCAAAACTTGTCGATGTCAACACATTTTTGGAAAATTTTTAAAATTTTTAATAAATTTTCTATTTTTTTCAATTTGGGGTTGCTTTTTCGAAACATTTATGTTATGATAAATGTGTCGATAAAATAACTCATTATTTTACATTACCGTACAACATTCGACAACATATGATAGGGAGGATTAGTAATTTATGTCAGAACTTGGTGATAGAATCAAATCTCTTCGTAAGCAAAAGCACCTTACACAATCCGGGCTTATGAATATATTAAGAAACGATTATAATCTCAAAACAGACAGAGTTATGATAAGCAAATGGGAAACGGGCTTTCAAACACCCCAGACAGAAACACTCAAGACAATAGCTGATGTTCTTGATGTGTCTGTTGACTTTTTGCTGACGGGAATAGAGCCTGTTGTTCAGGATAAGGAAGAGGAGCTTGCCTTCCCCATAAAAAAAATCCGCATGCTCGGCTCCATTGCCTGCGGAACACCCATTTTTTGTAATGAAGAATACGAATATATAATTGCAACAGGTGATAATGCAAATGCAGATTTCTGTCTTACTGCACGGGGCGACAGCATGATAAATGCCAGAATTGCAGACGGAGACATTGTGTTCATTAAGCAACAGAGCACTGTAGAAAACGGCGAAATCGCCGCTGTTGTCATAAATGATGAGGCAACACTCAAGAGAGTATACAAAACTGCAGACGGCCTTATGCTTGTTGCAGAAAACCCCGCATATCAGCCAATGTATTTCTCGGGAGAGGAGCTTTCGGGAGCATATGTACTGGGTAAAGCAATAGGCTTTCAAAGTATGCACCTTAACTGATAAACAAAATTCCGACAATAACAAAAGCGGCCTTCCGGATTTGGAAAGTCGCTTTTCTTATTACTTTTTATTTTACAACTATATTAACAAGACGGCCCTTAACGAGAATAACCTTTACTACTGTTTTTCCGTCTGTAAAGGGTTTAATCTTATCGTCATTTATTGCAAGTTCTTTTATTTCGTCATCTGTAAGAGAAGAACCCACCATAATCTTACCCTTATTCTTGCCGTTAATCTGAACTACAAGCTCGATTTCATCCTTTACGAGTGCTGCTTCGTCATATGTTACCCACTCCTGTTCATGAACACTTCCCTCTCCGCCGAGTAGCTGCCAGAGTTCTTCTGTTACATGAGGTATAAACGGTGCAAGCATAATAACCGTATCGTGAACCGCTTCGCTGAGAAGTGCATCATTTGTACCCTTGTAGGAATACATGGCATTGACAAGCTCCATAATACCGCTTATTGCAGTATTGAAGTTGAAACGGACAGATATATCATCAGTACCCTTTTTCTTGGTGTAGTTAAGTACATATCTGAGTTCCTTATCCTCGGAAGTAAGGTTTGACTTGTCATAGGATGATTTTATGTCTATTCTGTCGAGATTATCGGTGATAAATCTGAATACTCTGTTTATAAATCTGTATGAACCCTCTACCGCTGTATCGCTCCATTCCAGATCTCTTTCGGGCGGAGCTGCAAAGAGTATAAACAGTCTTGCGGTATCTGCACCGTATTTGCTTATTATCTCCTCGGGACTTACGACATTTCCGAGGGATTTACTCATCTTTGTACCGTCTTTGAGCACCATACCCTGTGTAAGAAGATTATCAAACGGCTCGTCAACGGGAACGAGACCCATCTTATTGAGTGCCTTTGTAAAGAAGCGTGCATAAAGCAGATGAAGTATTGCGTGCTCTACGCCGCCTATATACTGGTCTACTCCCATCCAATACTTAAGGGCATCCATGCCAAAGGGTTCCTTATCATTTTTGGGGTCGCAGTACCTTAAGAAGTACCATGATGAGCATACGAAGGTATCCATTGTGTCGGTTTCTCTTATACCCATCTTACCGCATTTGGGACAGGGAGCGTGCATAAAGCTCTCGCTTGTTGTAAGAGGTGACTTGCCCTGACCTGTGAACTGTACATCCTCGGGAAGAAGAACAGGAAGGTCGCTGTCGGGAACTGCTACCGCTCCGCAATCCTCACAGTAGATAATCGGGATAGGTGCACCCCAATAACGCTGTCTGGATATGAGCCAGTCTCTGAGACGGAAGTTAACCTTGCTTTCGCCTATTCCTTCCTTTTCCATATAATCTATGATATTACTAAGTGCTTCGCGGTTGCCCATTCCGTTAAACTTGTCGGAATTTACCATTATACCCTCTGCCTCAAAGGAAGCATCCATAGTGTTTCCGTCTATATCGCTTCCGTCGGGTGTTATAACTACCTTTATGGGAAGGTTATACTTCTTTGCAAATTCAAAGTCTCTCTGGTCGTGTGCAGGAACTGCCATAACAACGCCTGTACCGTAATCGGTAAGTACATAGTTTGCAAGATAGAGAGGAACTTTGTCGCCTGTAATGGGATTTATTACATATCTGCCTGTAAATACGCCCTCTTTTTCTGTATCGGAGCTTGTTCTCTCAATTTCATTGAGGAACTGCATTCTATGAATAAATTCCTCACACTCCGCCTGATTTTCCGTCCCCTTGATAAGCACGGGGACAATCGGATGCTCGGGTGCAATTACCATATATGTTACACCGTATATTGTATCGGGTCTTGTGGTATATACAGTAAGGGTTTCGTCCATAGAGTCAACCTTGAATTTGACCTGTGCACCGCGGCTCTTGCCTATCCAGTTTGCCTGCATTGTCTTAACCTTTTCGGGCCAGCCCTTGAGCTTGTCGAGGTCACTTAGAAGCTCATCTGCATATTCTGTAATCTTAAAGAACCACTGTTCAAGGTCCTTTTTGCCGACATCGGATTTACATCTCTCACATTTACCGCCCACTACCTGCTCATTGGCAAGTACCGTCTGGCATGAGGGACACCAGTTAACATAGGACTTCTTCTTGTAAGCAAGGTCATTCTTAAAGAATTCAAGAAAGAGCTTCTGTGTAAACTTATAGTAATCGGGCTTACATGTAGCAATCTCTCTGTCCCAGTCATAGCTTATTCCGAGAGCCTTTAACTGCTCACGCATGTTATCCATGTTGGAATAAGTCCACTCTTTGGGGTCGGAGCCGTTTTTGATTGCCGCATTCTCAGCAGGAAGTCCAAAGGAATCCCAGCCCATAGGATGAAGAACATTGTAGCCGTTCATCTTCTTAAATCTTGCTACAACATCACCTATGGAATAGTTACGGACATGACCCATATGAAGATTTCCCGAAGGATACGGGAACATCTCCAGAGTATAATACTTGGGCTTGTCGTTGATTTCGGTCTTGAATGCCTTTTCGTCATCCCACTTTTTCTGCCATTTGGTCTCTATTGCCTTAAAATCATAATTCATCTTTATCCATCCCTTTCGATTATGATATATATTCTGTAATGTCTGTTTCGGGTGCGTCCGCCCAGAGCTTTTCTATGCCGTAGAAGTCTCTTGATTCACTGCTGAATATATGGACTATAACATCGCCGTAATCCATGAGCAGCCATTGTGAATTCTGTCTTGAGGGGACATTCTGCATGAATAACCCCTCTTTTTTTAAGTTTTCTTCTATTTCGTCAAAAATAGCTCCCATCTGTGTAGTTGAACTACCGTGGCAAATAACAAAATAATCAGCCAGCGTTGTGAGTTCTTTTATATCAAGCACCTTTATGTCTAGTGCTTTTTTGTCGTCGGCAAGCTTAACAATTTTTCCAAACAGTTCCATAAATGCTTCTCCTTAATTTTCAAAATTTTTTCCGATTATAATTGTAATATCGCTGCTCGTTTCCTTGATAGGATTGTACACATACCCTTTGCATCCTGTGATATGTGCAACCGCAGCGGCTCTTGCGGAAATTGCTTTAGAAACCACAACGGTGTCATCGAATACAGCTCTGGTACTCTGTGTGTTTCCCCTAACATTATATCCGTATTCTGTGAGCTTTTTTCTAAGCTTACTTGCATCTGCTTCTCCGTCTGACGAATCGATAATCTCAACACTTACAAATCTGTTGAGAAGCGATGCTTCCGCCTTGGCATCGTCTGCCATTTTGGTAATGCTGTCAACACCCACAATGCTCTCCTCAAGCTCTATCTGCGATTTCGCCGATGATACGGTAGACGGAGTAAATACGCTCTCCCTAAGCTCAGCATTTGCATCATAATCGGGAATGATATAAGAAACTCCGCCTATGTATCTTGCCTCTCCTGCAAGCTGATGAGTTGCAATCTGCTCTCTGGGGATGGCAAATACATACGGTGCATATGTCAGCATTTCGTTGAGTGTAAAATTGGTATCAACTATCTTCGAAAAATCTTCAACCAGGTCGTTTAGCTTAAACACATTGACAAGGCTGAAAAGCTCGTCAACAACCGCCTGTATAAAGTCGCTCTGGACACGCATACGCCCTATATCGCCGTCGGGATAGCTTCGGAAACGGACAAGCTGTTCCGCCTTGTCTCCGTCAAGATGCTGCATACCTTTTTTGAGATGTATATGGAGGTCCTGATAAGGATCGTCATAGTTCATATCCTGCGGAACATCAAAATTCACACCGCCCATAGTATCTATAAGGTCTCTGAACCCCGAAACATCAACCAATACATATTTATTTACATCTATTCCCGTAATCTTTTTGACTTCGGAAAAGACTGTTTTTTCCTTATTTGTTCCATATGCAGAGTTTATCTTACGGTCTCCTCTGCCGTTGTCTTTAACATAGGTGTCTCTCGGTATCTGGAGCATATTAAGCTCATCATCTACCATATTAAGCTGTGCCATAATCATAACATCTGTTCTGGTACCGCCCTTATCAAGTCCCATGAGCATTGTATTGATATGGCTGAGCTGATTTGCAGGGGTGAATTCATAACCGAAAATCGTACCGCCGCTTGTACAAACATATGCAACCAGAACACACATTGATGTGAGTCCGAATGTAAGTATAAATGTTATAAGTAGTTTCAAAAAGGATTTTGCTTTCATTTTTGTCTCCTGTATTACCGCTGTGCAAGATAGTAATTTCTCGTTTCCATGGCGTTGGGATGTATATATTCTCCCCTGTCAAGTAAATGTCTTATTGACATTTCCGTATATTTAAGGACAGCTTCCTCAAGCGAAGTGCGTGAAACAGTGCGGAGTATATCAACCCCGTCATAGCATCTCAAAGGCTCTATGGCATCTGCTATATATATTACGGCACAAAGCTTTGACATATCCGCCTTGCCGATAGTGTGATAGTATATTGCATCAAGAATTTCTTCGTCCTCTATGCCGTAGATGGCTCTTGCCTCATATGCACCGACATAGGAATGAATAAGCTTGGGGTTTTTTCGGGATATTGGGTCAAGTTCAATTCCGTAGCTCTGTGCCTTTTCAAAAAGCTCCCTGTCATCATAGCATTTGGCACAGTCGTGAAGCAGTGCGGCAAGATAAGCCTTGTCCTCATCCGCCCCATGTATCCCTGCAAGCTCTATAGCAGTTTTTGCAACAGAAATACTGTGCTTATACCTTGAGGGTCTCAGAATCTTCTCAATCTGTGTTTCTATCTCACTTATTGTCATGGTATCCTCCGTAAAGTCCATGTTCCTTTATATACCCGTATACCTCAGGCGTGATATAATCCTTTATTCTGCCGTCTATTGCATACTTCCTTACCCTCGTGGATGACAGAGGATAAAGCGGCATATCCGATAAGAGCATTTCGCGTGACATCGAGCCGTATTTAACAAGAGCATCATCAAATCCGTCACACCCATCCCTCTTAAAAACAATAAATCTGTTTTCCTTAAGAAGAGTCTCGTACATATGCCATGTGTCTATTGAGGTAAGAGAATCAGCACCTATTATAAACTGCGTATCCTCGCCGTATATATTCCTGAAATGGCGCATGGTATCTATCGAATACCGATACTCACCTAAGCCGCCCTCGTAATCCGAAACCTCAACCGACTTCATAGACCCAAATGCAAGGCAAAGCATGTTGTATCTGTGATGAAAATCTGTAATCTCTATATCTCTTTTATGCGGCGGATTTCCGTTTGGTACAACTATAATTCTGTCAGTTAAAAACTGCTTCATTACGCTCTTAACCATTGCAATATGTCCCTTATGAACAGGGTCGAATGTTCCCCCGAATATTGCAGTGCTCAATCCGAATCACCCCTTGCGAGTATAGGATCTTTGCGCCTTAAAAAACTTGTTTCTTTTTTCTTTTTCTTCCATAAGGCGTTTTTTCTCCTTGGCGGCATTAGCCTTGGCCTTATAAAGAGGCTTTACCTGTTTTTTTGTCTTTTGCTGTGTGTTCTGTCTGACGGTAAGAGTTTTGATATCTATTTTTTTATTTTCTTTAGACTGCTTGTAAAGTACAAACTTGTTTCCTATTACCTGGACTTCCTCCGCACCTACAAGCGCTGCAACCTCACGGCATAAATCTCTTGGGTCGGCAAAAGAGTTTTCCAATACATGTACCTTGACTAGCTCATGTTTTTCAAGTGTATCATCTATGAGTGTAAGCATGTTATCGTTTATTCCGCCCTTGCCTATCTGCACCGTTGCCTGTATCTTGTTGGCAAGGCTTCTTAAAAAGGCTCTTTGCTTGCTTGTTATCATATATCAAAACATTCCCTTCGAAAAAATGCAAAATTTGTCGCATACTAACTTCATTCTATCATTATACTAAATTTTACCCCCTATTGTCAATCGCTATAACAAAACATTTTAAAGAAAATGGAGACAAATCAAGATTGTACAAATCAATCAAAAATTGTAACAAAAATTGCTCTGTCTCTAAATGTGTGTTAAGATTTAATTAAAAGTTGACGGAAAATGTATGTCCCCATTGCCCCGCATTGTCAATTATTCGACAGTCTGACGTCCCCATTGTCACCATTGTCACCCATTGTCACCCAAATCGGGTTGTACCTTCCTTGGTATGCTTTTTGTCCCTGAGACCATCGGGGACGTCAGACTGTTCAAACTCTTCGACGTCCCCACTGTCCGCGTTGCCACTCAATATATCTCTATATTGAGTGCAGTTCCTGACATGTCGAATACTTCAAGAAAATTATGTTTAAATTCATAATCGACGATTATATCGGTATTATAGTTTTTAATTATGCTACCATCTTTGTTATCAATGATAATTACCCCAATCTCGTGAACAATAATTATTTTTTCTTTAACTTGTCTAACATGAAATATATATGACATAGTTATAATATCGTATTTTTTTATTATTTCCTTATTGCCTAAGATATATTTTACAAGGATATTGTCAAAGAAAATTACTAAGGAATTTTCAATTTCATTAAAAATAATATTATTTATATAATTTAGCTTACATTGGCACATTATTCCAATTCCAAAACAAGAAGAAACATAATCTACGCTTGAGGAATATCTTATTATATAAAAATTTTTTTGTTCATATCCATTTAAAAGGGTATTACCATGTTTGCAATTGCATAATTTATCAATTAATGTATGTTTGCTTTCTATATTTTCAACATAAAGCGGTATTTTTTTTTGCATAATTTGAACTATCACTCCTTAATAAACCAATAAAAAATCAGTATATTATTTTCCAAATAAAAATACGGTAATAAGTTTTACACCCTCCCAAATGCTTTCCATTTTTAATACACCATTAACTCCAGAAACAATACTTTCTTTAACAACTCTTCCAGACTCTTGTACTTTTGCTATGTTGGTTGAATCGTTAAGTGCTTTGGTGAGATATTCTGTTATGGTAGCTCTACCAATCTCTGTATCAAAAATACCAATTTTTTTGAGCTGTTCATAAAGTTGAGTACTTCTTTGAATGTTATGTGCTGCTCCAGTACTTTTTCCAAAAATATAGTCAAGTTTATTTCCAAGTTCCGGTATGAGTTGCCCTGTGGATTTAGAAATTCCAGTTGCAACTCCTTTGCCAAGGGTTGCAATACCCACGGCAGCCGCTGTAATTACCCATCCTTCGTCGCTTACCATGTCATTTGTATAATCATAATTTTCAAAATCCATGACTTCCCAAGATGGTATGGATTTAAGGTTGTTGTCAAACCCCATAGATGCCCAAGTTTTATCTCCAACTATTCCATCAACAGCCAGACCTTGGTTTCTTTGGTAGTTCTTTACCGCATACAGAGTATTTGCACCAAAAATACCATCCTTGACAAGTGGTTTTCCGTCAGCACCTACATATCCATGATTATTCAAATAGTTCTGTATCTTCCATACATCCTGATATGTACCTGTTCCTGTTGTTATAGATTCACCGCTGTGTCTTGTTCCCAAGGGGTCAACAAAGTTTATTGGATTATTACCGCAATATATATACCAATTCAAACCATCTCTTATTGGGTCTTCGGATATAAATCTTCCGGTTGCAGGGTCGTAATATCGGTTTCTTAGATATACAAATCCCGTCTCATTATCAGTATACTCCCCGCAATATCCAAATGGATTATGAACTGTGTTTGTTTCTTCATACCATTGTGATATATTGAGTTGGTTTATACCATCAGGCATTACAGTTTGTGGTTTTCCGTATGCACTATATCTGTAATCCTTAAGTATATCTCTCTTGGAATCATATATTGCAGTTACATCTCCATGGGTGTTTTGGCTGTAATACATCTTATTACCAGAGGAATCAACGCTCCCTATAATCCCGTCCGCTC
>JAZSFO010000043.1:0-42007 GCA_045532255.1 Clostridia bacterium
TGGTTTGAGGTGGTTGGAAAATTCCAACAAATTATAAAAAATGGCTTATAATAACTCCCCTCGCCTCCACCAGAAAAAAGCATCGACTTTGTCGGTGCTTTTTTCAATGAAATACGCCTTTCGGCGTGTGAAATATTGCTACGCAATATGAAATAGCTTCGCTATGAAATATGCCTTACGGCATATGAAAAGGCGTATTTTATTTCACATTTTGCGTTAGCAAAATATTTCATAATTCGTTAGAATTATTTCATATCAACGAAGTTGATATTTCATTAAATAATTACATTTCGCGTGTTCTATGATAGAATAGGCATAGAGGTGTTATATATGAAAGAAATTAATCTTGTAGATTTATCTACAGATTTTGCAGTTAAAATTATTAAATTATGCGAAACAATAAAAGGACATAATTCTCTCGTAAATCAATTGGAAAGAAGTTCTACATCAATCGGTGCAAATATTCATGAAGCAAACTACGCTCATGGAAAAAATGATTTTATTGCAAAGTTGCAAATAGCATTAAAAGAATGTTATGAAACAGAATACTGGATTGAACTTTTTGTTAAGTCTGAAATTTTAGACAGAGAAACTGCAAAAGATTTGTATAATCAATGTGGGACGATTAGAAAAATTCTTATTTCTTCAATAAACACCGCAAAGAAAAACAATAACTAATGTTATCTAAATGTCATTCACTTGCCGTAGGCAAATTTCATTGAAAAAAGCACCGACGAAGTCGATGCTTTTTTCTGGTAGCGGCAGACGGATTTGAACCATCGACACTGCGGGTATGAACCGCATGCTCTAGCCAACTGAGCTATGCCGCCGTATTAAATTTTTGCCGCCTCGCCGTGCGACTTGTTTATTATAGTATAATTTTTCTTTGTTGTCAAGATATTTATACAAAAAAATTTAATATTTTTGGAAAATATTTTTGGGATAAAAGAAAAATTTTGAAAAAAACTATTTACATTACTAAAAAGATATGTTATAATAACAGAGTTTCTAACCCAATGCTAAGGTTTTGGACACTCCAACCAAGCCTTTGTGTTGAGGCGATTATATAATTTAGGGAGGATTTAACTATGTTAAAGGAAACAAAGCAGGCTATCATAGCAGAGTATGCTACTCATGAAGGCGACACAGGTTCACCTGAGGTACAGATTGCTATTCTTACAAACCGCATCAACCACCTCACAGAACACCTTAAGTCCAACATGAAGGACCACCACTCAAGAAGAGGTCTTCTTAAGATGGTTGGTAAGAGAAGAGCACTTCTCAACTATCTTGCAAAGGTAGATATCGAAAGATATCGTTCTATCATAGCAAGACTCAACATCAGAAAGTAGTTTGCTACAGCTTAGGCAAAGAGGGTTTCCCTCTTTGCCTGTTTTTGCATTTTACAAACATCGGGAAATCTGTCGGTATTAGCAGTTAAATATGCTTTTGTGTATAAGCACACGGAAGCCAAAACCAGCATACGGGGTGCTTAATCAGGAGGGTATATTTAACTGCTGATGGAACCTTTTCCCGAAATATTAAAGGAGGAAAAACAGGTATGAAAAAAACATTTACAACCACAATTGCAGGCAGAGAATTTACTGTAGAAACAGGCGAGGTTGCACAGCTTGCATCAGGTGCCGCTATGGTAAGATACGGCGATACCGTAGTTCTTGCAACCGCAACAGCATCAGCTAAACCCAGAGACGGTGTAGACTTCTTCCCGCTTAGCGTTGACTATGAGGAGAAGATGTATTCCGTTGGCAAAATTCCCGGAGGCTTCTTAAAGAGAGAGGGCAAGCCCAGCGAAAAGGCTATTCTTACATCAAGAGTTATAGACAGACCAATTAGACCGCTCTTTCCCAAGGATTACAGAAACGATGTAGGTATCGTTACAACAGTTATGTCTGTTGACATCGACAACTCACCCGAGGTTTGTGCGATGAATGGTGCATCAATCGCTATCTCTATATCCCAGATGCCCTTTGCAGGACCTGTAGGTGCAGTAGTTGTAGGTCTTGTTGACGGCGAGTATGTTATAAACCCCACTCTCCAGCAGAGAGAAAAGAGCGAGATGTATGTAACAGTTGCAGGTACCAAGGAAAAAATCGTTATGATAGAAGCAGGTGCCAATGAAGTCAAGGAAGATGTAATGTTTAATGCAATTGTTTATGCACATGAAGAAATCAAAAAGATTTGTGACTTTATAGATACAATTGTTGCAGAAGTAGGTAAGGAAAAAGAGCCTTACACAGCTCACGAGGTTGACCACGACCTTTATGACAAGGTTTATGCTTTCTCATATGACAAGGTATGCGAGGCTATTGACACAGATGATAAGAGAATTCGTGACGAAAGAATGAAAGTCCTCACGGATGAGCTTATGGCACATCTTGGTGAAGAAGCAGAGGGCAGAGACGCAGAAATAGACGAAATATTCTATAAGATACAGAAAGAAATTGTAAGAAAGTGGCTCTTTGAAGACCACAAGAGAGTAGACGGCAGAGGAATTGATGAGATAAGACCTCTTAGTGCAAGCGTGGGCATACTTCCCAGAACACATGGTTCAGGTCTCTTCTCCAGAGGACAGACACAGGTTCTCACAATAGCTACCCTCGGTGCTGTAAGCGAGTCTCAGACAATAGACGGCATTGATGAGGAAACATCAAAGAGATATATGCACCACTACAACTTCCCCTCATATTCCGTTGGCGAGACCAAGCCTTCAAGAGGCCCCGGAAGAAGAGAAATCGGACACGGTGCACTTGCAGAAAGAGCATTAAAGCCCGTTATTCCCTCTGAGGAAGAGTTCCCTTATTCAATAAGACTTGTTTCCGAGGTGCTTTCTTCAAACGGTTCGACATCTCAGGGCTCTGTATGCGGAAGCACACTTGCACTTATGGATGCAGGTGTTCCGATTAAGGCTCCCGTTGCAGGTATCTCCTGCGGTCTCATCACTCAGGGTGATGACTTCCTCACAATGGTAGATATTCAGGGTGTTGAGGACTTCTATGGCGATATGGACTTCAAGGTAGCAGGTACAAAGGATGGTATCACAGCTATACAGATGGATATCAAGGTAGACGGCCTTACCTATGACATAATAAAGACAGCATTCGAAAAGACAAGAATTGCAAGAAACTACATTCTTGACGAGGTTATGCTCAAGGCAATACCTGAGCCCAGAACAGAGCTTTCCAAGTATGCTCCCAAGATTATCACAACTAAGGTTCCCGTTGACAAGATCAAGGATGTCATCGGTTCGGGCGGTAAGGTTATACAGAAGATTATTGCAGATACAGGTGTTAAGATTGATATCAACGATGACGGTTCTGTATTCATTCTTTCTGAAGATACAGATGCAGCACAGAGAGCACTCGCTACCGTTGAGGGCATAGTTGCAGAACCCGAGGTTGGCAAGATATATAAAGGCAAGGTTACCAAGATTATGGAATTCGGTGCATTCGTAGAATTCATGCCCAACCGTGAGGGTCTTGTACACATCTCCAAGCTTGATACTAAGAGAGTAAACAAGGTAGAAGATGTTGTAAGCGAGGGTGACGAAATCCTTGTTAAACTTGTGGAAATAGACAAGATGGGAAGAAATAACCTTTCCAGAAAAGATGCTTTGGGAGAAATTTCAGAGTAATAGAACAATAAATAGGCTGTAGAAAAATACAAATTTATTTTTCTACAGCCTTTTCGTTATAAAAGCAATCCTTTTTCCACTTAGTTACATTGGTGTCAATGTATTCCCATATCTTTTCATAATCCTCTTTTCCTCGAATTATGTGGTCGTGGTATGATGATTGAAACAAATGCCGTTCTTTTAAGCCTTCTTTTTTGCAAAATCTCGTTGTTATGGATTTGAATGTACATATTATATCCGATATTGTAGGGCACGGGCTTGCTCCTGCCGTACTATTATAATTTGAAATCAAAATATGTATGTGATTAGGCATAATTACATATTTATCAATTTTTATTCCTGCATAACGAGGTTCCAATAATTCTATTTGTTCTTTGGCAATGTTTCCGTAAATGCTTAAATGGTTTTCGGCAGGAGCAAGCCCCTGCCCTACAGTTATATTAGATAACAGTTCTTTTTTGTCTTTTACACATATCGTAACAAAGTACGCTCCAGGTGTTGAATAATCGTATCCCTTTAATCTTGTTGGTTTTCGCTTTGGTAAATTGTTTTTCATATTAGTAGAATGTCGCCACTTCCTGCTCAGGCCTTGATGTCAGTGCAAGGTCTGTTACGGTAAGGGTAGGACCTTTGCCCAGGTAGAGCTTATTGAATTCCTTTGTAAATACAGCCTCTATAATAACCCAGTCACGATTGTTCAGCCTCACGCCTTTTGGCAGGCGAGTTATCATACCCTTGAATTCTATATCGTCCTCGCAACAGGTCATCACATGTCTTCCGCACACAACAGTTCCCTCGGGGAGCTTGTCGCTTACGGCAACTATTCCCTTGAACTTAATCTTTTTACCAATATACTTTTTCATATCCTCTGCCATGTCCCTAAACCACAGTGCATAGTCGCGGTCGGCAATCTCTATGACGGGAGCATCGATGTCAAAGGGCAGGGGGTCTTCCTTGTCGTCATAGTCTATTGTGCCGTCTGCACTCTCATATGCTATGGCACATCTTCGGTTTATGCCTCGGATGATTTTGTGTATTTCGTCCTTGTCGGTTGTGTCTCTGGCACGGTTAAGGACAACCATTTCCGTATTATTTAGCTTGTCCACCATAAGAGAACGCATATTTGCATTATATGTGCCAAAGCTTACCGCATCGGCAAACATTATCTCCTGATATATAAACCACTTTGGCGGGAGTGCCTTTTCCAGAGAGGAGAGGAGCCACATTCCGTTGTATTCCACTATGACCCTTTGGGGATTGTGCCTTTTTTGAAGTTCAGAAAGATAGGCGAGGGTTAAGGTTTTTTCTTCCTCTATGATTTCGGTAAATACATTTCCGCCCGAAAATCGAGATGTGTCAAATTCTTCAATACCCTCCTCGCAGAGCAGAAGCAGAGTTCTTTCGCCGTTGTGAAAGCGGATGTCCTCCATTGTTTCCTGAATAGCCTTTGTCTTTCCTGCCTCAAGGAAGCCTGTGAATATATAAAGCGGTATTGTCGGTTTCATCTCTATTTCACTCCAAACAGCTCGCAAAGAGCATTTTCGTCAATCTTAGAGCCTATAACACAAAGTCTGCCCGTAACGGACGGTAAGCCGAGGCGGACATCAGGCTCGCCCGGAATATAATCAAAGTGTACAAATTCATCTCCTTCGCTCGATGCAACTATGCCCTTTGCACGGAGGATAATGCCGTATTTTTCTTCGTTTTCCAGCTCTTTCAGAATTGCGAGCATCTGCTCCTTTGTAAATTTCTTTGCAGTTTCTTTGCCCCAGCTTGTAAACACCTCATCGGCATGATGATGCTCATGGCAACCGCAGTCATGGTCATGGTGATGGTGCTCGTGGCAATCGCAATCGTGGTCATGGTGATGGTGCTCGTGGCAATCGCAATCATGGTCATGGTGATGGTGCTCATGGCAATCGCAATCGTGGTCATGATGATGGTGCTTATGGCAATGCTCTTCTTTTAGCTTGTCCATCTCATCCTCAAGAGTAAAGCCCTCTTCCATGGCGGACAGGATTTCCTTGCCGTCTATCTTATCCCACGGGGTTGTAACAATAGTACAAGCCTTGTTGTGCTCTCTTATAAGCTCAAGACAGGAGTTTATTTTGTCCTCTGTTGCATCTTGGGTATGGCTTAATATTATCGTTTTTGCATTTTCTATCTGGTCACCGAAAAATTCCCCAAAGTTTCTCATATACATTTTGCACTTGTTTACATCTGCAACTGTTGTATAGCTGTTAAGAGAAGCATTTTGTGCACCTATGCCCTCTACGGCACGGATTACATCGCTGAGCTTGCCTACGCCCGAGGGTTCAATAAGTATTCTGTCGGGGTTAAACTTTGTGAGCACCTTTTTCAGCGCCTGCCCGAAGTCACCGACGAGAGAACAGCATATACATCCCGAATTCATTTCGGTAATCTCTATTCCTGCATCCTTAAGGAATGAACCGTCAATACCGATTTCGCCGAATTCATTTTCTATAAGCACAAGCCTCTCGCCCTTATACGCCTCGTTTATGAGTTTTTTGATAAGGGTGGTTTTACCTGCACCGAGAAATCCTGAGAAAATATCAATTTTTGTCATGGCTTCACCTTCTGTATTATAATTTAATTTATTCTATCATATACTTAGGTAAATTTCAACATAAATAAATTGACAAAAAACGATATTTATATTACTATAGGAATAAAGGAGGTCATGTAAATGGCAGAATTTTTTGGCAAATTAAAGCTCGGATTGGAAAAGGGTGCGCAGGCTGTAAGCGTAGGCTCAAAAACAGTGATTAAGAAGTCGGCACTTATCGCAAATAACAAAAAGCTCGAAAAAGAGATAAAAGATATTTCCGTAAACATAGGAACAAAGCTCTACAATTGGTGTGCATTAAACAGTGAGGGCGATATACCCAGAGCTGAATTTATGTCCTTTGTAGAAGAAATCGGTGTCAGGAATGAACAAATCAAAGAGAATAATCTGGCGATTGAAAAGCTCGACGCAGGTATGAACAAGGCAAAGGATATGACCTTTTCGTGCAGCTGCGGACAGAGTAATGCAATAGGTGCCTCATTCTGTCAGGGATGCGGTAAGCCTCTGAACTAACGGAGGTGAGGTAATGAATTGTCCCAGATGCAATTTCTTTGTTGAGGACGGCACACTCTTCTGCCCCAAGTGCGGAGCGGCTGTATGTGCCGAGGCTCATGATACGGAGGAACTTGAAAAAACAATGGCAATCCCCGTCGTAAGAACTACGGAAAAGGGCGAGAGCATAGAAAGTGCAGTACAGACCCCGACAGCTAAGCCCAAGACAGAACAAATTGTATCAAACCCAAAACGCAATGTCGGCAGATGGCAGACCTTTTTTATAGCCTTTCTTATTACAGTCACGGTATGTCTGGCATTGGCCTTGGTCTATGTTCTCGTGCAGAGGGAGACACTTCCAAAGGCCGTGAGTACGGAGAATAACATCACAGACACCAAGCCAAAAGACGATGGCGAAACAAAGAAAAAAAACGATAAGGAGCTTAAGGACGGCGAAAGCGTGGGTGTTGATGACGAGGTTTATGGGGTACGCATAGACATGGAGTATCCGTTTAGAAAAGGTGTTTCGCTAAAATCCGGGGAGCTTTCGTACAAAACCATGAGGGGAGCGGATTACAAATGCGATGTTCCCTCTGGATTTGAATTTGTGTACGAAAAGGACGGCGAAATCCGTTATGCCTCAAATGACAATACCGCGTATATGGATATAGGCTCTTTTGAAAACAAATCCTCTCTCACACTGAGTCAGATTAAGGATAAAGCCTTAGAGGATATAGGGGGCAGGGAGGTTTCTTTGGAAACAGGAGATAACAGATACTCTGTTACAATAGACAGAGACGGCATAATCTATCACCACAAATGTATTCTTTCGGGAGATAATATAGTCTACTTTGAGCTTGTCTATCCCGCGCAGTACAGAGAGTTGTACGATGTGTATGTGTCTGATATTGACGAAACCTTTGATACCCGGGGATAAATTGTAAAAAAATCTTAAATCACTATTGACTTTGGTTTAGTGTTGTGCTAGAATAGTTATAATTTAATAACCAAAGGCGTTGAACGGAAACAAGTAGTTATGTTCTTAGTCTCTAGAGAGTTGCCGGTTGCTGCGAGGCAATGACGACGGCATATACGAATACATTCCGCTAGCTGTGCACCGAAGGAGCTTATAGCCATTTGGCTATGCTTTGCGTAGGCTGCAACGGGAGTTCCCGTAACAGAACTAAGGTATTATTTGTACCTGATAAGGCTGCAATCGTGAGGCTGCAGCGAACCGAGGTGGTACCACGAGTTGTATATCTCGTCCTCTGGATTATTTCATGAGGACGGGATTTTTTTCGTCCGGAAAGGATGGTTTTTATGTTTATCAAGGTTAGTTTGCTGATTATTTTCTTCTCTGTTATGATAGGTGTGGGACTGTATTGCAGAAAACATTCCACCGATGTCAACGGATTTGTGCTGGGCGGACGCTCCGTAGGTCCGTGGCTTACTGCGTTTGCATACGGAACATCCTACTTTTCGGCAGTAATCTTTGTCGGATACGCAGGTCAGTTCGGCTGGAAATTCGGTATAGCTTCCACATGGATAGGCATAGGCAATGCCGTGCTTGGTTCTCTTCTTGCGTGGATTGTACTGGGCAGAAGAACAAGGCTTATGTCTCAGCATCTTTCAAGCTCAACAATGCCCGAGTTCTTTGGTAAGAGATACAAGAGCACAGGTCTTAAGATAGCGGCATCGCTTGTTGTATTCGTATTTCTTATTCCGTATACAGCATCGCTGTACAACGGTCTTTCCAGGCTGTTTTCCATGGCGTTTCCGGGCATTGATTACTCGGCCTGTGTTATTATAATGGCAATCCTTACAGGTATATATGTTATAGCAGGAGGCTACATGGCAACTGCTATCAATGACTTCATACAGGGTGTAATCATGCTTGTGGGTATTGTGGCGGTTATCGGAGCAGTGCTTTCTCAGAACGGCGGTTTTACAGAGTCTCTTAGGGGTCTCGCAGAAATCGAGAGCGAGGGAATGTCACCCGGAGCATTCAATTCTTTCTTCGGTCCCGACCCGCTCGGACTTATGTTTGTTGTAATACTCACATCGCTCGGCACATGGGGACTTCCGCAAATGGTGCAGAAGTTCTACGCCATAAAGAGTGAAAAGGATATAAATAAAGGAACTGTAATTTCTACTGTATTTGCCCTTGTTGTTGCAGGCGGATGCTACTTCCTCGGAGGCTTTGGCAGACTCTTTACAGACAGGCTTACATTCCTACCCGACGGCTCTATCGAGGGCGGATTTGATGAAATTATCCCGACTATGCTGAAAACTCTTCCTGATATACTTATAGCAATTGTAATCATACTTGTGCTTTCCGCATCTATGTCAACCCTTTCGTCACTTGTACTTGCATCAAGCTCTACTCTTACTCTTGACCTTATCAAAGGCCATGTTGTAAAGGATATGACAGAGAAAAAACAGATACTTATACTCAGAATTCTTATTGTTGTATTTATTGCCGTTTCGGCATTTATAGCACTAAACAAGGATAAGCTCAGCGCAATTGCCGATATGATGGGAATTTCGTGGGGTGCTCTTGCAGGCTCGTTCCTCGCACCGTTCCTATACGGTCTCTACTGGAAAAAAGCCACAAAGACAGCAGTTTGGGTAAGCCTTCTGTTTGGTTCGGTTATAATGATTGCGAATATGCTGGCAAGACCCATGTTCCCCGCTATAATGCAGTCACCCATTAACTGCGGTGTTATCGCAATGCTCGGAGGACTTGTTATCCTTCCGATTGTAAGCCTTGTCACACCCAAACCCGATGCAAAAGAGACAGAGCAGATGTTCTCTTGCTATGATGTAGAGGTAACAGTACCAATGAAAGAATCATTGGGTAAATGAAAGGAATTTTAATAATGCCTATAACAGAAATTTTGCAGAAAAATGCGGATTTTTATCCAACCGATGTAAGTCTCGTTGAGATAAATCCCAAGAACGAAAATCAGAGCCGTATGACCTGGAGAGAGTATTCTCTTATTGAAGCAAACCCCAGGGAAGCATACCGCAAGGAAATAACATGGAGCGACTTCAATAAGCAGGCAAACAGATTTGCAAATCTCCTTCTTTCCAGAGGAATAAAAAAGGGAGATAAGGTAGCAATTCTTCTTATGAACTGTATAGAGTGGCTTCCCATATACTTTGGTATACTTAAAGCCGGTGCTATGGCAGTACCGCTCAATTACAGATATGCCGCAGACGAAATCAAATACTGCCTGGAGCTTGCCGATGCAGATGCAATAATATTCGGACCCGAATTTACGGGCAGAGTGGAGCAGATATGCTCTAGAGTAAAGAGGGTTAAGCTGTGGTTTTATCTCGGTGAGGATTGCCCGACATTTGCAGAGAGCTATGATGAGCTTGTTTCGTACTGCTCGTCAAAAAGCCCCTCTATTAAGCTTACTGACGATGATGATGCGGCAATATACTTCTCGTCGGGCACAACAGGCTTTCCAAAGGCTATAATCCACAAGCACAGAAGCCTCGTACACGCGGCTATGGTAGAACAGAACCATCACTCGCAGACAAAGGACGATGTATTCCTTTGCATACCGCCCCTGTATCATACGGGAGCAAAAATGCACTGGTTCGGCTCTTTCCTTGTCGGAGGCAAGGCAGTTCTTCTCAAGGGTATCAAGCCCGAATGGATACTCAAGACCGTATCCGAGGAGAAGTGTACAATCGTATGGCTTCTTGTTCCGTGGGCACAGGATATTTTGGATTCCATAGACAGAGGAGAAATTAAGCTCGAGGATTACGATATAGACGGCTGGAGACTTATGCACATAGGTGCACAGCCTGTACCCCCAAGTCTTATTAGAAGATGGAAGAGCAAATTCCCGCTTCATGCATATGACACAAACTACGGTCTGTCCGAGTCCATCGGACCCGGATGCGTGCATCTCGGTGTAGAGAATGAGCACAAGGTCGGTGCAATAGGCAAGGCAGGCTTCGGCTGGGAAACAAAGATAGTGGACGAAAACAGAAACGAGGTTGCAAGAGGCGAGGTCGGTGAGCTTGCCGTAAAGGGTCCCGGAGTAATGACAGCATATTACAAGGACGAAAAGGCAACAAACGAGGTTCTCGCAGACGGCTGGCTCTATACGGGCGATATGGCATCCGAGGACAGCGACGGCTTTATATACCTTGTTGACAGAAAGAAGGATGTCATAATATCAGGCGGTGAAAATCTTTATCCCGTACAGATTGAAGACTTCTTAAGAAAGCATGATGCAATAAGCGATGTTGCGGTAATAGGTCTTCCCGATTCCAGACTCGGAGAGATAGCGGCGGCTATAATTCAGGTAAAAGAGGGCACAGAGCTTAGCGAAGAGGATGTTGCGGATTTTTGTCTGGAGCTTCCCAGATACAAGAGACCGCACAAGATTATATTTGCAGATGTTCCCAGAAACCCCACAGGAAAGATAGAAAAGCCAAAGCTTAGGAAAATCTATTGCGGAGACAGCGTAGTAGCACAGCAGAACGAAATAAAATAATATATAGGAAAGGAAATTGCTATGAAAAAGTTATTGCTTGGCAATGCCGCAGTTGCTCAGGGTGCATATGAAGCAGGCGTAAATGTGGTCGCTTCTTACCCCGGCACACCCAGTACAGAGATTACGGAGGAGATTGTAAAATTTCCCGAAATATATGCAGAATGGTCCCCTAACGAAAAGGTTGCCGCAGAGGTTGCAATAGGTGCATCAATAGGCGGTGCAAGAGCCATGAGCTGTATGAAGCATGTGGGACTCAATGTTATGGCAGACCCCGTGTTTACAGTAAGCTACACAGGGGTAAACGGAGGCCTTGTGTTCTGCGTGGCACACGACCCCGGAATGCATTCGTCACAGAATGAGCAGGATTCCAGACACTATGCAAAGGCATCTAAGATTATGATGTTAGAGCCCGGCGACTCACTTGAATGCAGAGATTATACAAAGCTGGCATTTGAGCTTTCGGAAAAGTTTGACACACCCTGTTTTATACGCTTGTCCACCAGAGTTTCCCACTCGCAGAGCCTTGTGGAAATCGGTGAGAGAGAAAACATAGAGCTTAAGCCTTACGAAAAGGATATTGCAAAGTTTGTAATGATGCCTGCAAATGCGGTAAAGAGACATGTGGTTGTCGAAGACAGAATAAAGGCACTCAAGGAATTCTCTGAAACCACAGAGCTTAATACAATAGAAGAAAACGGCTCAAAAATCGGCGTAATAACCGCAGGTATTGCATATATGTATGCCAAGGAAGCACTTGGAGACAAGGCAGATTACTTAAAGCTCGGCATGGTTTATCCGCTTCCTGAGAAGAAAATTCTTGACTTCTGTGCAAATTATGACAAGGTATATGTTGTAGAGGAATTAGATCCCGTAATAGAAGAACACTGCAAGGCAATAGGCGCATCTGTTTGCGGTAAGGAGTGCTTTACACTTCTTGGCGAATACACACCGTCTATGATAAAGAAAGCCGTACTCAGTGAGGAGAGCGAGCCTACTCAGCGCGCCGAGGAGGAAATCCCCGTACGCCCGCCCGTAATGTGTGCAGGCTGTCCCCACAGAGGAACATTCTATGTACTAAAGAAGCTCGGACTTGTGGTATCGGGAGATATCGGCTGTTATACACTCGGTGCGGTTGCACCGCTTCAGTCTGTTGACACTACAATATGCATGGGTGCTTCCGTAAGTGCGGCACACGGTATGGCAAAGGCAAGAGGCAGCGAGTTTAATAAAAAGCTGGTTTCTGTAATCGGTGATTCCACATTTATGCACTCGGGCATAACAGGTCTTGCAGACATTGTGTACAACAAGGGCAACAACACCGTAATTATTCTCGATAACTCCATAACAGGTATGACAGGACATCAGGACAATCCGACAACAGGCTATACAATTCGCAAGGAAGAGACCAAGCAGGTCAACCTCGTAGCACTCTGCAAGGCTCTTGGAATAGAGCATGTTACAGTTTGCGACCCCTTTGACATCAAGAAGTTTGAAGAGGTTGTAAAGACAGAAACACAGAGGGAAGAGCCGTCTGTAATTATAGCACAGAGACCCTGCGCACTTCTTAAGAGTGTAAAGTATGAGGGTCACTGCGAAATTACTGACAAGTGCAAAAACTGCAAAATGTGCATGAAGCTCGGCTGTCCCGCAATTACTGTAAAGGACGGCAAGGTTATCATAGACCAGACACAGTGCAACGGATGCGGACTTTGTATCAATGTGTGTCCCTTTAACGCAATAGAAAAGAGGTAAGATCAATATGACAAAGAATATAATGATTGTAGGTGTCGGCGGTCAGGGCACACTTCTTGCAAGCAGAATACTCGGAAACACAGTTATAAATCAGGGCTATGATGTAAAGGTGTCCGAGGTGCATGGCATGAGCCAGCGAGGCGGAAGTGTTGTTACCTATGTCAAGTACGGCGACAGGGTTTATTCTCCGATAATAGATGAGGGAGAGGCAGATATTATACTTGCCTTTGAAATGCTTGAAGCATACAGGGCGCTTCCTTATCTCAAAAAGGGCGGACAGATAATAGCAAATAATCAAAGCATTGATCCCATGCCCGTAATAATCGGTGCAAAGGAATATCCAAAGGATATAGAAAATAAGATAAGTGATAAAGCAGACATCAAGACAGTAGATGCACTTTCTCTTGCCAAGGAGGCAGGAAACATTAAGGCGGTTAATGTGGTTCTCATCGGTGTAATGGCAAAAAATACCGATATCCCTTATGAAAACTGGGTGGAGACTATAAAGACTACCGTACCGCCCAAATTCCTGGATGTAAACCTAAAGGCATTTGAACTTGGATACAATATATAATAGCGTTATAAAAGATATAATTAAGTTTGAAAAGGAATAAAGAGAAAATATATAACCCAAAAAGCAGAAGCTTTCTCAAAACGAGAAACTTCTGTTTTTTTGGCTGTTTTTTTACCGCGTGTGATGAGAAATGGTGCTATTAACCCTTATTTGTAAAAGTTATTTATCACGATGAGTAATTTTGTGAAAGATGAAATTAACACACTTGTATAATTTATAGTTTTTTAGTCTCTGTTTTTGCCTAGCAAATTCAATAGAATGTAGATGTTTTTTAAAAATTTTATTTCAGCAGTCGAATTTGTGCAAAAAGTATGTTACAATAAATTTAAATTATATATTATCAAGGAGGAAAAATAAAGTGAAAAAAATATTGTTTTTGATTTTGGCGATTACAGTTTTTTTAACCGCCTGCACATATCAGGCGCACGAAAGACCGGATAAAAACAACGACGAGGCATGGATTTGCAAGGAACCGTATTTTGAATTATATTGGCATGAAGATGCATTTGGAGGTAAGCTTATAGTTGACGAAACGGAGTATAGTGTAGTTCATGCTCAAGATCATGGAGCATTTATATGGATATATGAAGATAATGATAATCTCAATTTGAGATATGAGAGCAGTATGGAATACTGTTTGTTCAGGGGAAAAGTAAACTACGGAAAAGAAAAAATGACAATAACTGTAGATGTAGATTACAAAAATATATTCGGTGGAGAAAAGCCGAGCTTTGAACTTGTAAAGCAAAAGAAATAAACCCTTTTGGAATTAAATGAAAATGAATATCCTCTACTGTGCTAAAATCAAAGGACAGCAGAGGATATTTGATTTTGTGAAGATTTAAGGCAGAAGTTCATGAAATCCGCAAAAAGCAACAGATTGGATACCCTCTGCTGTGCGCTCGTACGATATGCGTTATCCCGTAGCACACGCCTTATGAATTTTGGGACAAAACATTTGACCCAAATCAAAGTAAAAATTCCGTAAAATCGACGGAATCAAATTACCGCTGCTGTCCGTCGATTTTAGCGATGCCTCGCTCTGAGTGAGCGTGTCAGCGCGGCGGTATTTTTAATTTAGATTTGGGGCGGATGTTCCCGAAATTCATACCAAGTGTGATATGGGATATCGTATAGCGGACGAAGCAATTGTTTTAATCAGACTTATTCATAAGATGTTCATTCAACATAAAATTACAAAAAATACTGCTCTTTTTTTATTTGCCTATTGACAGAGAAATAAAATGATATTATAATAGTTTCTGTATGTAAGGGTTTAGTTTAACTAAACTTTCGCCTTACTAATAAAAACTAACACAAATACTAAACTTTTTATTTGAAAATCCAAAACTTTTTGACACTGAAAGGAGGCGACAAATACCCTTCCGTCACAGTACGGCAGGATATTTGACCCACATGGAAATCGGAAGTAAACTCAAGAGACTCCGCATAAAAAACAATCTTACTCAAGAGGAGCTTGCAGACCGTTGCGAGCTGTCAAAGGGATTTATATCACAGATTGAGCGTGATCTTGCATCTCCGTCTATCTCCACTCTGTCGGACCTTTTGCAATGTCTGGGTACGGACCTCAAGGATTTTTTTAATGATGCTCAGGACAATAATGTGGTATTTACCAAGGAAGATGTTTTCATCAAGGAAAACAAAGAAGAAAAGAGCATTGTTAACTGGATAGTGCCCAATTCCCAGAAGCATACGATGGAGCCTATCATAATTACTCTTCTTCCCGGGGGTACATCGTATCTTGATGACCCGCACGAGGGCGAGGAATTTGGTTTTGTGCTGTCAGGAAGCATTACGCTTTACCTCGGAAGCGACAAATACCGTGTCAAAAAGCATGAGAGCTTTTACTACAAGACCAACCAGGCACATCATATTGTTAATAACGGCAAGACAACTGCAACGGTGCTTTGGGTATCTACACCGCCCAACTTTTGATATATTATTGAAAGGAGACAGTCTATGGAACATCTTATTGAACTCAAAAATCTGTGCAAGAGCTTTGATGACACTCAGGTGCTGAGCGACATCAATTTATATATAGACAAAAACGAGTTTGTTACACTTCTGGGACCAAGCGGTTGCGGTAAATCCACCATACTCAGAATTATTGGCGGATTTGAAGCTCCCGACTCGGGCGATGTAATATTTGAGGGCAAGAGTATTCTTAATACACCGCCCTACGAGAGAACAGTAAATACTGTCTTTCAGAAATATGCTCTGTTTCCGCACCTCAATGTAGCGGACAATATAGCATTCGGACTCAAGCTCAAAAATGCCGATAAGAAAGAAATTCAAAAAAAGGTTACAGATATACTGGAGCTTGTCAACCTCAAGGGTTATGAAAAACGCAGTATAAATGCACTCTCGGGCGGTCAGCAGCAGAGGGTTGCTATTGCAAGGGCACTTGTAAATGAGCCGTCCGTGCTTCTGCTTGACGAACCGCTTGCCGCGCTTGACCTAAAGCTCAGACAGGCGATGCAGCTCGAGCTTAAGAATATGCAAAAGGAACTTGGAATAACCTTTATATATGTAACTCATGATCAGGAGGAAGCCCTCACCATGTCCGATACGGTTGTGGTTATGAAGGAAGGCACAATTCAGCAGATAGGAAAGCCTACAGATATATACAACGAACCCGTAAATGCTTATGTTGCGGATTTCATAGGTAAGAGTAATATCGTCTCCTCGGTCATGAAGGATGACTTACTTGTAAATATCGAGGGTGTGGACTTTGAATGTGTTGACAAGGGATTTGGAAGAGACTGCTCTGTAGATGTGGTTGTCCGTCCCGAAGACATATATCTCGTTGAACCCGACAAGGGTAAACTTAAGGGAACGGTTGAGAGTGCAATTTTCAAGGGCGTTCACTATGAAATGTGTGTTCATACAGAGGGCGGAGGAAAGTGGCTTGTTCACGACACAACTCTTTTCCCTGCGGGTACAGAGGTCGGAATTCTTGTAAAGCCCTTTGATATCCATGTAATGAACAAGTCTTGATAAGGAGGGATAGCATGTATAAGAAGTCTCTTGCATATCCCCATCTTGCGTGGATGCTTGTTTTTGTGCTTGTACCCATGGTAATAATCCTTCTTTACAGCATAAATATTCTTACACCAAACGGTACGGGGGATTTTTCTCTAAGTAATTACACAAAGCTCTTTGCTGATACTCTGTATTTAAGAACCTTTGGATATTCGCTGTGGATAGCACTTCTCAGTACTGTTTTCTGTCTGGGACTCGGATATCCTGTTGCATACATACTTGCCAGCAGAGAAAGAGAGCGTCAAAAAAAGGGTAAGAAAAGCAGTACCATGTTTCTGCTTTTTGTCATGCCTATGTGGATGAACATGATGCTCAGAACATACTCATGGCTTACAATTCTGGAGACAAACGGACTTCTCAACACGGTTTTGAGATTTCTGGGTCTTCCTGATGTCAATATTTTGTACACAACGGGAGCTGTAATACTCGGCATGGTATATGACTTTATACCCTTTATGATACTTCCTATATACACGGTGCTTATCAAGATAGATTCGAGCATCAAGGAAGCTGCCGAGGACCTTGGGGCAAATCCCCTAAGGGTATTTATTAAGGTTACAGTTCCCATGAGTCTTCCGGGTGTGGTTTCGGGAATAACCATGGTTTTCCTGCCGTCAATTACAACCTTCTATATATCAAACATATTTGGCGGAGGCCATACAATGCTTGTGGGTAACCTCATAGAAAGGCAGTTTCTCGGAGCAAGCGACTGGGGCTACGGCTCGGCAATGGCTATAGTTATGATGATTCTCATGTTCTTCTCTATGGGAATTATGAATCTTTTTAACAAAGGAAACAAACAGATGGATATATTCTGACAGGGGTGAGACGGTAAATTGAAAGGAAAATTACGAAAATTTTTTGAAAGCATATATCTCTACAGTATATTTATGTTTCTGTATGTACCGATAGCGGTGCTTATGGTCTTTTCCTTTAATGAATCAAAATCCAGAGGAGTTTGGGGCGGATTTTCGCTTAAGTGGTATGCAGAGATGCTTAACGATTCTTCTCTTATGTCTGCACTTTCCACTACTCTTATTGTCGGTGTTCTGTCGGCGGTGATATCCTGCGTCATAGGAACAGCCGCAGCAATAGGAATACACGCCTTCAGAAAGAAAAGGCTCAGAAACTTTATAAATACAGTTACAAATCTTCCCATGGTCAGCAGTGAGCTTGTAATCGGTGTTTCGCTTATGATGCTTTTCATAGTGCTGAGGATTCCCAGCGGTATTGTTACCATGCTTCTTGCACATATCACATTCAATATTCCGTATGTGATACTCTCTGTCACGCCCAAGCTCATTCAGCTTGACAACAATCTTTATGAAGCGGCGGTTGACCTGGGTGCAAGACCCTGGGAAGCATTCAAGAAGGTCGTTCTTCCCGAAATAATGCCGGGTATAATTACAGGTCTTCTTATGGCATTTACCCTGTCGATAGACGATTTTGTAATCAGCTTCTTTACGACGGGCAACGGAGTGAGCAATCTTTCCATTTATGTATATACCACGGCAAAGAGACTCAATCCGAAAATCAATGCACTTTCTACCGTTATGTTTCTTGTGATAATGCTTTTGCTTTTTGTAATAAACAAGCGGACTTCCAAGGACAAAGTAATTGACACGGAGGTATTCAAATGATGAAAAAGATTTTAGCAGTTATTCTCTCCCTTGGGCTTCTTGCATCGCTTTTTACAGGCTGTGAGAAGAAGACAACAATATATGTGTATAATGTAGGCGATTATATAGACGAAGAAGTAATTTCGCTTTTTGAGAAGGAGTATCCCGAAATCAAGGTAAATTACGAGACCTTTTATGCCAACGAGGAAATGCACGCAAAGGTTATGAGCGGAAGAACCGCATATGATGTGGTGTTCCCGTCCGATTATATGGTAGAGCGTATGATAAAGGAGGGAATGCTCAACAAAATCAATCTTGATAATATTCCCAACTACAAAAATATAGGCGAGCAGTACAAAAATCATTCCTATGACCCCAAGGCAGAATACAGCGTTCCGTATATGTGGGGAACGATGGGCATACTATACAACGAGGATATGGTTGATAAGGAGGATGTAAAGAGCTGGCAGGCAATATTTGACGAAAAGTATAAGGGCGAAATCTTTATGCTCGATTCCGAAAGGGATATGATATCCATAACCTTAAAGAGCCTTGGTTATTCCATGAACAGCACAAGCGACAAGGAGCTTAAAGAGGCAGAAAAAGCACTCATTAAGCAAAAACCGCTTGTAAAGGCATATTGCGGAGACGAGGTCAAGGACAAGATGATAGCAGGAGAGGGTGCGATGACTATCGCATGGTCAGGCGATGCTTTCTACTGCATGGAGCTTAATGACTCGCTCGCATACTCTGTGCCCGAGGAAGGCTCTAACCTGTGGTTTGACAGCATGGTAATTCCAAACACAAGCCGTCACCAGAAGGAAGCGGAGCTTTTTATAGACTTCATGTGCAGACCCGAAATTGCAAAGATGAATGCAGAATATATAGGTTATTCCACAGCGAATGAGGAGGCAAGAAAGCTTCTCAGTGAGGATGTAAAAAACAATCCCCTGCGCTATCCCGATATATCAAAGGCTGACAATCTTGAGGTATTTGCCTACGATCCCGAGCTTGTAAAGAAGCATACGGATATATGGAGCAGGGTAAAGGTTAATTAAAAAAACACAAAATGCTTGCATTTTTGTTATATACAATATATACTATTATATATTGTTAAGGAGGTGAAATGTATGGAGTTTGATAAGATTAAGGAAATTCTTGTAGACCAGCTTAATGTTGATGAGGCTGATATTACAATGGACGCATCGTTTATTGATGACCTTGGTGCAGATTCTCTCGACATAGTAGAGCTTATTATGACTATGGAGGAGGAATTCGGTATCGAAATTCCCGAGGACGAGGTAGAAACACTTACAACCGTAGGTGCTGCAGTAGAATATATCAAAGCAAATTCATGATTTTATCCAAAATGAAGAAAGCACAAGGGGACTAATATGGCTGATATCAAGGAACTTGAAAAAAGTCTTGGCTATACCTTTGGGGACAAGTCGCTTCTTAATAATGCTCTGGTTCATCCCTCATATCTCAATGAGAGAAATGTGGAGAGGATTTATTCAAATCAAAGACTTGAGTTTTTTGGAGATTCGGTTTTGTCCTTGGCGGTAAGCGAATATATTTTTACTAATCTTAAGACATATCCCGAGGGAAGACTTACGGAGCTGAGAGCCAGACTTGTTTGCGAAAATTCGCTTGCAAAAATGGCACGAAGGCTGAACCTGGGCGAATATCTGCTTCTTGGCAAGGGCGAGATAAAGTCGGGCGGAAGAGACCGCTCATCGACTCTTTCTGATGCCATGGAGGCGGTAATTGCAGCGGTGTATATAGACGGCGGGTATGAGTGTGCGAGAAAGCTTGTTATAGACAATCTTTTGAGTGACATAGAAGAATATACCGAGCTTAATACCGTGACCAATTACAAGTCCTGTCTTCAGGAGCTTGTGCAGTCCAGAGGAATGTCACTTGGTTACAAGGTCATAACAGAGACGGGCCCCGAGCATGCCAAATGCTTTGAGGTATCTGCACTTGTAGACGGCAAGGAAATTGCCAGAGGTAAGGGAAGCAGTAAGAAAAAGGCTGAGCAGGAGGCTGCGCGTTTGGCGTACATTAAGTATATTTAGTGACAGGGGTCGATTTTAACATCGGCCCTTAAATTTTTAATACAAAACACAAAAAGCTTCTTGATATATAAAGAAAAATTTAGTATACTTAAATTAAATACAATATGCAAAGAAGGTAATATAATGATTTTTTCAAAAGCTGATATACTTCTGCCGAAAAATGCAGATATGAAAAGCTGGGCAGTTGTTGCCTGCGACCAATACACCTCGGAGCCTGAATACTGGGATGAGGCGGACAAAACTGCAGGAGACAGCCCCTCTGCGATGAGGCTTATTCTTCCCGAGGTTTACCTTGAGGCGGATGATGTTTCGCATCGTATCTCGTCGCTTAACAAAAATATGCAGAAATATATTGATGACGGCGTTTTTGAAAGAACAGGAATGTGCTATATATATGTGGAAAGAACATTAAATAACGGCTCAGTGCGAAAGGGTATAGTCGGAGCTATAGACCTTGAGGAATATGACTATTCCAAGGGAAGCACATCCAAAGTGCGTGCAACCGAAATGACGGTTGTTGAGAGAATTCCCCCCAGACTTAAGGTGAGGGAAAATGCACCCATAGAGCTTCCGCATATCATGATTCTTGTTGACAATCCCGAAAAGGATATAATAGAAGAGGTCGGAATGAGAAAGGACAGCTTCGAAAGACTGTATGACTTTGACCTGATGATGAATTCGGGACATATTACAGGCTATAAGATAGATGAAGAAACCTCACACTATCTTGAGAACAAGCTTTGTGCACTCGACGACATAGAGCTGTTTAATTCAAGATACGGACTTAGCGAAAAAACTCCTCTTGTATATGCAATGGGTGATGGCAACCATTCTCTGGCAACAGCAAAGGAATATTATAACAAGGTTAAGGACAAAGTAATAGACGGTGATGTAAATCTTGCCCGCTATGCACTTTGCGAGCTTGTCAATCTGCATGATGCATCACTTGAGTTCGAAGCTATACACAGAGTTGTTTTTGATGTTGATACTATAAACTTTGAAAACGCCCTTAAGGAAGTTGCCAATAAGGGTGAGGGAGAACAGAGCTTTGTACTCTGTCATAACGGTGAGGAAAGTGTATGGCATATCACAAACCCCACAGCCAATATAACTGTAGGGTCACTTCAGAACTTTATAGATGCTTATCTTAAGAAAGAAAAGGGCAAGGTGGATTACATACACGGAGAGGATGTAGTAAAGGAACTGTCATGCGGCAGGAACTACGGAATAATCCTCGAGGCAATGGATAAAAACGATCTTTTTAAGACCGTTGCAATAGACGGAGCACTGCCCCGAAAGACATTTTCTATGGGTGAGGCATGCGACAAGAGATTTTATGTAGAGGCAAGACTTATCAAAGGATAATCTTGACAATAATGCAATATTTGGGGTATAATACATAGTTGGTACTTGATTAAAATCAAGATTAAGGAGGCAAAAAATATGTCAGGACATTCCAAGTGGAATAATATAAAGCACAAGAAAGAAAAATCCGATGCCCAGAAAGCCAAGATATTTACAAAAATGGGCAGAGAAATAGCAGTTGCCGCAAAGGCAGGCGGTGCAGACCCCGAGGTAAACGGCAGACTCAAGGACGCTATTGCAAAGGCTCGTTCCTTCAACATGCCAAATGATAACATTCAGAGAGTTATCAAGAAAGCCGCAGGCGACCTCAACACCGACAACTATGAGGATATCACCTACGAGGGCTACGGCATAGGCGGAGTGGCGGTAATTGTAGAGACACTTACCGATAACAGAAACCGTACCGCAGGGGACTTAAGACACTATTTTGACAAGTTCGGCGGTAACCTCGGCACAAACGGCTCTGTAAGCTGGATGTTCGATACCAAGGGAATGATTATCGTAGCAAAGGGTAATGCAGACGAGGACACTCTTATGATGGATGCTCTTGACTGCGGTGCAGAGGACTTTAACGGCGAGGGCGAATTCTTTGAGATTTCCACTTCTCCCGAGGACCTCGGAAGTGTAAGAGATGCACTTGAAGAAAAGGGCTATGTGTTTGAATCCGCAAGCGTGGAAAAGATACCCCAGAACACAATAAAGCTTACTGATGAGCACGATATTCTTATGATGGAGAAGCTTATAGAAAGTCTCGAAGACAACGATGATGTTCAGGAAATTTACCACAACTGGGAAGAGTAATTTTTCATAATCTCAAAAAGAGGAGGATTGTTGTGGAAAGACTTCTTATTAACGGCGGTAAGCCACTCAGAGGCAGCGTAGAAATAAGCGGTGCCAAGAATGCGGCAGTAGCAATAATTCCTGCCACACTTCTTGTTACGGGCGTTTGCCGTATAGAGAATGTTCCTGATATAAGCGATGTAGACAGTATACTCAGGATGATTACCTCCCTCGGTGCAAAGGTTGAGAGAGAGGACAAAAACACCCTTATCATAGATTCCACCGAGCTTAAGACATATGTTGCAGATCCCGTGCTTGCAGCCAAGATGCGTGCTTCCTACTACCTTATGGGTGCACTTGCAGGCAGATTTAAAAATGCCCATGTTCCGCCCCCGGGAGGCTGTAACTTTGGCACAAGACCCATAGATCAGCATATCAAGGCATTTAAGATGCTTAACTGCCGTGTTGTAGAGGACGACCCGTTCCTTAAGATAGATGCGTCGTCATTAAGAGGCGGAAATATTTACTTTGATGTGGTATCCGTAGGAGCTACAATCAATGCAATTCTTGCATCCGTGCTTGCCCCCGGAAGAACCGTACTTGAGAATGCCGCAAGAGAACCGCATGTAGTTGATCTTGCAAACTTCTTGAATTCAATGGGAGCACAGATAAGAGGAGCAGGAACCAATGTAATCAAAATTACAGGTGTGCCGTCACTCATGGGCGGAACCTATTCAATTATCCCCGATCAGATAGAGGCAGGAACATATATGTTTGCGGCTGCTGCAACAAGGGGAGATGTTGTTGTAAAGAATATTATCCCCAAGCACCTTGACGCAATAAGTGCAAAGTTCAAGGAAATGGGCTTCGGTGTAGAAGAGGGAGATGAGGAAGTCCGTATATATACAGACGGTCCTGTAAGTTCCATCAATATCAAGACAATGCCCTACCCCGGATTTCCGACAGACCTTCAGCCTCAGGCTGTAGTTATGCTTGCCACCGTCAATGGTACAAGCGTGGTTACAGAGGGTGTATGGGAAACAAGATTTCAGTATGTGGATGAGCTTGTCAAATTCAACGCCAAGGTTACTATAGACGGCAGAAATGCTGTTATCAAGGGCGGTGCACCGCTTACACCCGCAAAGGTAGTGGCAACAGACCTAAGAGCAGGTGCGAGTATGGTTATTGCGGCTCTTGCATGCAACGGAGAGTCGGAGATAGAGGAGCTTCGCCATATTGACAGGGGATATGAGCATATAGTGGAAAAGCTCGAGGCACTCGGTGCCGATATCAAACGGATAGATGATTAGTTTTTGCACACTATTTAGCTCCAGCAAGGGCAATTCGATATATGTATCGGACGGGAAGACCAATCTTCTTGTAGATGCAGGCGTAAGTGCATCAAAGATAATAAGCTCGCTTTCTCAGATAGGCGTTTCGCCAAACGATATAGACGGTATACTTGTCACACATGAGCACTCAGATCATGTTCAGGCACTAGGGGTCCTTACACGGAAATATTCCATACCCGTATATGCCAACCATCCCACATTGGATAGCTTTGCAAACGGACCCTACGCACCGAATTTTGATTGTATAAGACCGATTGTAACAGGTATGGAATTAGAAATCGGCAGTGCTGTTGTAAGACCCTTCAGGACACCGCACGATTCTATGGAATCCGTAGGCTATACCATCACAATAGACGGCAAAAAACTTGCCGTAGCAACCGATACAGGCTGTGTTACAAAGAGTATGCTTAGTGCACTTGCGGGCTGTGAGGCGGTTGTTATAGAAGCAAACCACGATGTGGATATGCTAAACGGCAGTATGTATCCGTACCCCTTAAAAAAGAGAATACTTTCTGACAGCGGTCACCTGTGTAACGAAAATTGTGCATGGCTTGCCACTCAGCTTGCCCTCTGGGGTACAAAGCATATTGCTTTGGGACACTTAAGCGAAAACAACAATACGCCCGAAAAGGCATATAAGGCTGTACATACCATGCTTTCGGACAATGGCTTTGAGGTGGGCAGAGATGTGTTCCTTACTGTTGCGGGTGCAAATGAAATTACGGAAATATTATAAACTATAAAAATCCGCAGGACTATTTCTAATCCTGCGGATTTCTTATGTTCTCATTCCAATTCTATCAGTCCGTAGTTTCCGTCTTTCCTCTTGTACACAACATTTTTGTCCATTGTGTCGGAGTTCTGGAATATATAAAAGGCATGACCGAGAAGATTCATCTGTAATATTGCCTCTTCAACATTCATCGGCTTTGCGGAATATGTTTTGGTTTTTACTATCTTGAATTCTGTTTCCTCTTCTATATCGCCGAATTCAGGAAGCGGTTCGAATGCGCCTGCTCTTAATTGCTTTTCAAGACGGGTCTTTTGCTTTCTTATCTGTCTTTCCAGCACATCCTCGACTCTGTCTATGGATGCATACATATCAGGCTCGCTGACCTCCGCACGGTATATTATTCCTCCGTGGTGGATTGTAACTTCTATTATATGGTTATCCTTTTGTACGGACAGCGTGACATCAGCAGTTACCTCGTCTCCAAAAAACTTGTCAAGTTTGGAAAGCTTTCCTGTAGTATACTCTCTGAGACCCTCGGTGATGTCAATTTTTCTTCCGGTGATTTTAAGTTTCATACTGATACCCTCTTTCGCTGATAATTTTAAGAAGATGTTCTTCTTATATAATAATTTTATCACATCTTTTGTATAAAAGCAATAAAAACTTTCAAAAACAAATAAAAAAATTGTCGAATATTGCGGACGGATGATGCAATATATGCAAAATAATGTAATATTCTTGTTGGCTTTTTTACCTTTTTTATATAATATAAATATACAAATAAAAGGGAGTAGTCGGCGAAGAATATTCGTTACATTTGCTGTAACTGTTGTTATTATACTTGTGATGATGGCACTTAATAAATTTACATCAGAAGATTGATAAAAATTAGTTCACATAAGTATTATATTGCGTATTAACATAATTATATGAAGAATTTTGTTAAGGGTGAAATTCATGATGAGCTTCACCAGAGGATATTCAATCGTTGCTAAGTGCGTATTTCAAGAACATCTGCCTAAAATCTGCACAAAAAACGGAGCCACGCTGACAAGCTCACTCAGAGCTTGGCATCGCTAAAATTGCCAAACCGCAGCGGGAATTGATTTTTGGCAATTTTACTCCGTTTTTGCTTGATTTTAGGCATATGTTTTGCCTTGAAATCCGCAAGACGCAACTTATTGAATACCCTCTGCTGTGCGCTCGTACGATATGCGGTATCCCATAGCACACGCCTTATGAATTTTGGGTCAAAACATTTGGAACAAATCAAAGTAAAAATTCCGTAAAATCGACGGAATCAAATTATCGCTGCTGTCCGTTGATTTTAGCGATGCCTCGCTCTAAGTGAGCGTGTCATCGCGGCGGGATTTCTACAAAGATTTGGGCCTAATGTTCCCAAAATTCATACCTATTGTGCTATGGGATATCGCAAAGCGTGCGAAGCTATCGTATTGAATTCACCTTTAACAAAATTTTTCATAATATATATTTTGAAAAAATCAATAATTTAGAGAAAATAGTTCGTAAAAATGGAATAAGCGATGCAACCAATGAGGTTACACCGCTTATTTATTAAAGTCGCAGTAATCCGCCAGTAAAAATTTGGTTGATTTTTGCTGTTTTTATTACGCATTACAGCCCAAGAAGTCTGTACAAATCCTCCGCGGAAAGGTCAGGATTTCCAAAAAGCTCTCTTGCATAAGAGAGAATATCCTCTGTTCCTGCAGTGGTGTTATAGAAAGGATACTTTGACTTATATGCATTAAGGCGGTAGTTATCAAGCCACTTTTGGTCTTCAACTTCGTCACGCAGGAGCTTATAGAGCATTGACTGTGAATTTTGTAACTGTTCCTGTTCCAGTTTTTTATTTTGAAGCTCGTAGTCCATTTGGTTACGGGCTTCATCGCTCATGCGGTCAAAAATTCTGTCCTTTTCCTTTTCCGTTATGTCCGAGAGATAGTTTCTGATGTCCCCCTCGTGAGAGAGTCTGTCGAGGTGTCTGTCGTAATCTCTCTTTTCTCTTTCCTTTATGAGATTGTAGCTGTCCTTTATACGACTTAATTCATCCTGTCCTTCCTTGTAATATCTCTCGTATGCGGCACTGTACAGCTCAGGTATCATTGCGGCAAGCTGACTGTTGTAATATCCGAGAGCCTGCATTGCGGCACTTTTTGCATTTGTGTTTTCAAGTCCGCCTGTTTTCATGGAATTCTGAGCCAAGGCTCGGTCGTAGGCAAGAGCACCCTTTTTGTCATATACAGACTTATATGCAAGATATACGGGGTCGGTTTCGTAATCATAGCTGAACTTTTCTCTCGGTGCTGCAAAAGAGTCATAGAGCCTGTCCATCTCCTTTTCATACTTTGAATTATAATCATCAAAGTCCGTATTGGTGTAGGAAAAAGGATTGTACTCGTCTCCGAACTCTCCTCCCGTATAGCTTCCGTATTTGGCACGGACGGCATTTGCCGCATTGTTTGCAAGGGTCATTTGCTTTTTGTCATTGTTTTTTGCGGCGTTTGCATACTGCTTTTTTGCATCGACTATCTGGCTTAATGCCTCATAGCTTAGGTTTTTGTCATATTCGGATATATACATATCCTTGTTTTCGTCAATAAGCTGTTTTTTCTTTTTATAATCGCTCATAATTTTACCTCCTAATAAGCACACGGGAGTTGAACCCCGTATGTCTTAAATTTTTAAAATTTGCACACTTTTTATTTGTCGTCCTCGCAAGGCGTCACACTACGCGTTGCTACGGATAAGTTCAGCTATACAATCAAGCTTCGCAAAGCTCGCTTTCTTGTAGCTTCACTTAACCCTTCCTTCGGCCTCCGCATAAAACTCAACTAAATTTTATGCATTTAAGGTCGAAGAGTTTTAAGATAGCCAATTTTGTGTCAAGACAAGTAAAATCTCGCAGGGAATACTTTCGTATTTTCAAGAGATTTTATGCAGTATTGACCAAAATTGTCATCTTAAAACCATGCTGGGTTCGACTTCCGTGTGCTTAACTTGTTTCCTTATAGTTTACTGTAAATGAAATCAGCGTAAAGCTTCCCTTCCCCGAAAATACAAGCTCATAATCCTCGCTCAAATACGGCGGAAGACTTATTGTTACTATCTCCTCGCGATTTTCGCCTTGTCTTGTTAGAACGGTTTTTTCTTTGATACGGCTCCTGTATGTGACATTTATATTTCCGCCTTTTGCCAGATAAAACCTCAGGGCCACATTGCACAGATGCTTTGAAGTAAATTCCTTTGCACCGAATGAGTAAACAAAGCTCCATGAGATATCATCGTTATCGCCGTATGAGTATATGCGGTTTTTGCCTATAGGCTGTATGCCTGTATCGGTCAGTACAAATTCAGAAATATCCTCGGGAGATGTCATAATATTCCATATTCCGTACAGCGTGTCATACACATATACTAGGCAGACGCCGTCTTTTTTCAGGGCAATATGGTAGTATCTCTCGTCTCCTCCTGCACAAAGTGCCTTGGCACCGCTTATATCAAGATTTCGGCTGATAAGCGATACTGTGCTTCCGTTGTAGCGGTATATACCGCTTCTGCCCATGTAGTAGAGAGAGCCTGCAACATGAGAGAGAGTTTTCTTACAATCCTTTGCAACTCCGGGACAGGTGATTTTGTTCACCGTATATTCGCTTGGCTGACTTCCGTACAGCCTGTGAATACAGTCCTCCTTGAATGCCAGTATATTGCCGTTATATGCAGCAATTGCAGTAAATTCCCCGTCAGTTTCCACAGGGGTGCAAAAGCACGATGAGGGCAGGGTTCCGTAGTCGTCCACGCTGAAGTCATTCCACTCGGACGCGTCTCCGAGCTTTGAGCACCTTAGCTCATCCTTTGTAACTCCCCACATTCTGTTCTCATATGAACATATATCCACAAAATCGGGCATAAGCTTTTCGATGGATATGTTTCTTACCATAATCTCGCTGTAGCCGTGCATGTCTATGGCGTTATCATCAAAGATAAGCTCTGTCACCTCCGTAATACGCCCCGACGGGGTGTTGTGCTCTACCTTTTTAATGGATTTGATTTTCAGGATTATTCCCTCAGCCATTTTATCCACATAATCAAAGTAGTCTCTGTTTTGCGTTGCGTTAGATGGTCTTACGTCCATCTTTACGGTAACGACATCGCCCTCCTCAAGCTCTACAGGCGGTGAAAAGTTATAGAAGTCATATCCTGTCGATTTGTAGCTGTAGCTTGTATCTATAGAAACTATGGAATTGTGCGAAAGCTCACAGCTGTACCACAGACCGTATGGAAGGGGCATGGATTGAGAATTCGGCGACTCCGAAAAAAACTTCTCCCTTGCAGAGTCTTCGGATAAAGAATATGATATACTGCACTTTTTTACACTTTGGTCCTCGGCGTTATATATCACATTGTCGGGAATTATGAGTATGTTTTCTTTCATAAATTCCATGCTTCTCTCTGTGTCGCTTTGGAAGGATGGACCGATAACGGTAGAATTATTTCCGTACGATACATACATGTTTCCAAGCACTGTTGCCTCCTGAACGGTATAAAGTGTGTTGTAGAAGCCTGCGGCAACAATGCTTCTTGTTGTAAAATGATTTGATAAATATCCCTTTGCGCTCGTGAGTGCAGGATACTTGGATGAGGAAAGATTTATGCCCTCCTTAAGCTCATTAACCGCTCTGGAATAAGACGGATTGACACCGCCAAAGGCAGTAATGCTGTACTTCTTTCTTGAGTTTTTGCTTCGCATAAATGGCAGCACTATACATCACCCCTCTTTTGATGCCGTATGGGGCAGGTGCTCTCTGCGCCACTTCTTTTGCCAGTCCGAAAACAGACCGTTAAAGAAAGCACAGCTGTTGTTGTACATTGCTACATCCTGATTGGCAAGGTCTATCATGGATATGACATAGTACACATACATGTCCAGATACTCTTTGCCCAGAGAAAGATTGGAGCTTGGCGTAAGGTTTTCATCAGCCTCACGCTTCTGGGCATATCTTGACATATGCTCTGTAATTTGTTTTTCCAGAGTATATATCCAATGGATTTTTTCTCTTTCTTCACAAAGACTTGGTCTGTATGCGTCAACAAGAGTCAGGACATCGTTTACTGTCATGAAACCGCCTCCTTAATTTCTTTGATTTGCTCTTTGATAATCTCAAGTGTACGGTCAAGGGCACTGAGCTTTGCTTCCGTTTCCCTGCGAAGCTCCTCCGTATATGTGAGAATAAGTTCCAAAGAGTGGGTAGTATCCCCCTGAAGAGTGGGACTTATAGCTTTGAATACCAATGTGTAACCTCCTTTTGAAATAAGATAATAAGACATCTTCACAATTATTATATTTCATATTTAACACACTTTTCGCCTACGATTTAAAAAAATAACAGCAGAAAATCCATAAGATTTTCCGCTGTTTGTAATCAGCAATCAAAAAATATCATATATGTTTTTTCATATGTGCCAATGCGCTTTTTTCGAGTCTGGACACCTGTGCCTGACTTATACCAAGCTCTGTTGCGACCTCCATCTGTGTTCTTCCCTTAAAAAACCTCAAATCAAGAATTCTTTTTTCCCGATTGCAAAGTTTTTTCAGAGCTTCCTTAAGAGCTATTTCCTCAAGCCAGTTTTCGTCCGTATTTCTTGTGTCGCTCACCTGATCCATTACATATATCGCGTCTGTGCCGTCATTGTATACGGGTTCAAAAAGGGAGACGGGGTCTTGTATGGAATCAAGGGCAAGTACCACATCCTCCTTGGGCAAATCAAGCTCCTTTGCAATCTCACTTACTGTAGGCTCCTTTCCGTTTTTGGAAGTAAGGCTCTCCTTTGCTTTAAGAGCCTTGTATGCAATATCCCGAAGAGATCTGCTGACCCTTATAGAGTTATTGTCTCTTAAATATCTTCTTATTTCTCCTATAATCATCGGTACCGCATATGTGGAAAACTGTACATTTTGTGTAAGGTCAAAGTTGTCTATTGCCTTTATAAGTCCTATACAACCCACCTGAAACAAGTCATCAGGGTTTTCGCCCCTGTTTGCAAATCTCTGAATTACGCTGAGCACAAGCCTCAGATTTCCCTCTACAAATTCCTCTCTCGCGTCGGCATCGCCTTTCTTTATTTTTCTAAAGAGTTCGTCCTTTCTGCTTTTGGAAAGGGTGGGAAGAGTTGCTGTGTTTACACCGCAGATTTCTACCTTGTTCATTATTTGACGGCTCCTTTACAACAGTATTTTCTATATGATTTTTCCCTTGGTGGTGTTTTGATATACTGTCATAAATTAGCAGAATTTTATTTCCTTATTTCAGATGGTGATATTCCCTCGTACTTTTTGAACATTTTAGAAAATGAAAAAGCGTCCTCATAGCCTACCGCTTTGGCGGTTTCGGATACATTAAATCCGCTCTTTAAGAGCATGCGGGCTTTTTTCATCTTTGCATTAACTATATATTCCTGTATCGTCATACCCTTTTCCGCCTTGAAAAGTCTGGAAAGATATCTCGGATTGAGGTTAAGCTCTGATGCTATTTTTGATACAGAAAGCGACGGCGAATCGTTGTATTTAACAAAATCCGATACAGCCTTTACGTAGTCCGTTTTAATCTCTTCGCCCTCAAATACCGAAGCCATGAATTCATACAGCTTTCCCGCAAGGAATTCTGTTCTGGTGTTTTTGAACCTTTCGGCACTGAGCATTTCCAAAATAACAGTACCGCTGTATGACATAACATCTTCGAGCTTTTCAAAAGCCGATGCGAGCTCGCCGTCAAACGAAAACCATATGTATGACCAGGGGTCCTTTTCGTCAGCGGTGTAGGTGTAAACATTATTTGGCTTTATGATAAAAAACTGCCCTGCAGAAACAGGGATTTCCTCTTTGTTCTTTGTAAGAATTCCCTTTCCCCTTACAACATAGTGTATGAGGTAAAAGCATGTGTTTGCATAGCTGTAGGTGTGGGACGGCTTGCAATCCTCTTTGCCGAGGGTAAGGGGATTTAAACTTTTTAAGTGCCTGTTTTCTATATAATATACGGTATGCATTTAAGAAACCTCCTTTTTGAACATGTATATTCTATCATATTATTGGTTTTTGGACAACAAAAAGTTACATTAGGACATGAAAATGTCACATTGAGCTATTTCAATTTTCCCCCGGAGTGATATACTTTTCTTATAGAATACAAAAAAGGAGTGTTCATTGTGGTTAAAGTTACATTTTTGGGTGCAGGCAGTACGGTTTTTGCAAAAAATGTTCTCGGTGACATTATGCTCTGTGATGCCTTGTACGATGTGGAAATTGCACTTTATGATATTGACCAGGAAAGACTTAATGAGTCCTTTGAGCTTATATGCTGTCTCAACAAGAATATCAACGAGTCCAGAGCTACGGTAAAGTCATATCTCGGCACAGAAAACAGAAAGGAAGCACTTAGGGGTTCTGATTTTGTAATCAATGCAGTACAGATTGGCGGATATGAGCCAAGTACTGTAATAGATTTCGAAATACCCAAGAAGTATGGCTTAAGACAGACAATAGCAGACACATTAGGTATAGGCGGTATCATGAGAGCACTTCGTACTATTCCCGTACTCAAGGAATTTGCAAATGATATCGAGGAGGTTTGTCCTGACGCGTGGTTCCTTAACTATACAAATCCCATGGCTATGCTTACAGGCTATATGCAGAGATATACCAAGGTCAAGACAATAGGTCTGTGCCACAGTGTTCAGGTCTGTGTTAAGTCACTTTGCGAGAGCCTCGGTATACCCGTCCCCGAAAATTATGTGGAAAAGATAGCAGGCATCAACCATATGGCATGGCTTCTTGAGCTTAAGGACAGAGACGGCAATGACCTCTATCCTGCAATAAGAGAAAAGGCCAAGAGCTATAATAACCCCGAGTGCGACAATCTTGTAAGACTCGATTATCTCAACAAATTCGGTTACTATGTAACCGAAAGCAGTGAGCACAATGCCGAGTACAATCCTTTCTATATAAAGAGCCGTTATCCTGAGCTTATAGATAAGTTCAATATTCCTCTGGATGAATACCCCAGAAGATGCGTAAATCAGATAAACGATTGGGCAAAGCAGAAGGAAGAAATATTTGAAAGCGGAAATATCACCCATGAGCGTTCAAGAGAATATGCGTCCCGCATAATAGAAGCGATTGTTACAGATGTTCCCTATAGGCTAGGCGGTAATGTTATAAATAACGGGCTTATACCCAATCTTCCTGCCGATGCTTGCGTAGAGGTCCCCTGTATAGCAGACGGAACAGGCATTACACCCATGTATGTCGGTGAGCTTCCTCTTCACCTTGCATCAATGAATATATCCAACATCACACCCCAGCTTCTTGCAATTCAGGCGGCTGTTACAAAGAAGAGAGAAGATGTATACTATGCGGCTATGATGGACCCGCATACTGCGGCAGAGCTTTCTCTTGATGATATTATTGCAATGTGCGATGAGCTTATAGATGCACACAATAATACCGAATTCAAAGTTTTGATATAGGACTTAAAAAAATGCACAGACCGTTAAGTGTCATTAAGATAATACTAAGATTTTTACAATCAAAAAGTTAATAATAATGTAGAAAACCGCATTTCGTGATATAATCTCCTTAGAGAAGTCATCACATGCGGTTTTCGTCGTTTCTATGACACTTAACTCTAGACAAACTCAGCCGCTCGACGTACCTATGTACGCCTTCGGGTATCCCAAAGCAAGCTTTGGCTGAGTTTGTCCATTCTGTACTATTTTTTTACAGTCCTCTGTATTTTTGTGGCGGTTATTTTATCTTTATCTACCCTGAACGAAACATTAAGTCCCAGACAGGTCATTTTGTATTCTCTTTCGGGGTCGTCGTGATATGCGGGTCTTGGGTCGTTTTCAAGTATTTGGGTAAGGCTTTCAAGAACCTCCTTGCTGAGACCCTCTGATAAACCGCATGGTATTTCTGCCTTAAGGGAATATCCCATAACTTCTTCCGAAAATCCGCATTGGGCATCCTCGTGGCAGTCTGTATAACGAAGGTAAGGCTTAATGTCATATATGGGTGTTGCATCCGTCATGTCCGCACCCTCAACGATAATCCTCGGTGCATCTTCTCCATCGGTTTCGATGCCGATTAGTCTTACCGAGGACAGACCTAGACAATTTGGGCGGAAGGGCGACCTTGTGGCAAATACGCCCATTCTTTTGTTCCCGCCAAGTCTAGGCGGACGGACGGTAGCCGACCACCCTTTGTCAGCATTTTCAGAAAACTGCCATATAAGCCATATGTGAGAGTATTCCTCAAGACCTCTTACGGCTTCTAAAATGCGAAATTCCTTTTCCAGCACTATTACAGAACGGGTGCTTACTATTCCGCTTTGACGCGGTATCCCGAATTTCTCGGGAAACCCCGTATATATTCTGCCTATTGGCTTAAGCTCCATTACATTTCCCTTCTGCCCTCTATGGCTTTTGCAAGCGTTACCTGGTCGGCATACTCCAGGTCGCCCCCAACGGGTACACCGTAGGCTATACGGCTTACCTTTACACCAAACGGCTTTATTAGCTTTGATATATACATGGCGGTAGCCTCACCCTCAATGCTGGGGCTGTTTGCCATTATTACTTCCTTGAATTCGCCCTCGGCAATTCTGGACAGAAGCTCTTTTATCTTAAGGTCCTCGGGACCTATGCCGTCCATAGGCGATATAGAGCCGTGAAGCACATGGTATACACCTGCATACTCCCTTGTTTTCTCAAGTGCTATTACATCCTTTGGCTTTTCCATAACACAAAGGATAGAGTGGTCTCTTGAGGTGTTGGAACAAATATCGCATATGTCGTCCTCTGTTATATTCTGACAGAGGGAGCAGTAGCGGATTTTTGTCTTTGCTTCTCTTATTGTTTCTATTATTTCGTTTGTTTCCTCGTCAGAGAGCGAAAGTATGTGGTATGCCATTCTTACTGCACTTTTACTTCCGACACCGGGCATTTTCTTAAATATATCAATGAGTTTTGAAAAAGATGTTGTATAAAGCATTATATCTTCTCCTTTAGATTACATAAATATAAGATACATAACGGGAATTGTTATAATCGACAAAATACTCGAAATCATTGCCATAGATGCTCCCATTTTTGTGTCTCCGCCAAAGGATGCGGGGTATACGATAGTATTCATGCCAAGCGGTGTGGAAAGAAATACAAGTGCGAGAGTAACTATTATCTTGTCTGTTCCGAGAAGTTTTAGTGCTGTAACAAATACAGCAGGGATAACAATCAGACGAAGCAGCGATACTATGTACACCTTTTTATTCTTAAAGAGACCCTTGAATTCGTATCCGCCTATTACGATACCCGCAAGAAGCATAGCACAAGGTCCCATGCAGTTTGACGCGTTAGAAAGTGCCGTCATTGCAAATTCGGGAACATACTTGGCTATACCCGTAAGACCGAATATCATACCTATAAACAGAGCAATCGTCGGGGGCTTGAGTATGCCGTTTTTAAGGTTCTGGATAATACTTGCTCCCGATTCCTTGGGCACAAGAGTATATATTCCCCATGCCGCGCAGAAAATACTTATAACAAATGTAAACATTGAATACTGATAGAATACATCGGGTCCCCAGAGACCGAGAACGAGGAAGTTTCCGACATATCCGTAGTTACCGAACGCGATTGCATATCTGTATATACATCTCTGGTAGGCTGTCTTTGGGTCCTTGTCGGGATTTTTTACAAACAATGCCGACAGGGGATATGATATCAAAATTGCAATAACTACAACTACAGTTCCGTATATCATAAGTCTGTAATTTTCCGCAAAGGTCTGTACGGTACATTTTGTAAGCTGATTATACATATTGAGAGCCGGTAAAAAAAGATATGTCTCAAGCCTTGAGAGGGCGGTACCCGTATTTTCCGGCACAAGCTTCTTCCTTCTTAGCAGGAATCCTGCAACTATCAGTGTAAACATCATAAGCATCTGGTTAAGTACAAGTGTAAATGTTTCCATAATAATCTCCGTTTCCAGAATCCCTTTCGGTTTTCGTTGTTCTTTCTCATAAAAAGGACCTCCTTTTTTGGAAAAAGCAGTTCCTACTAATTATACTGCATTTTCCGCAAAAGTCAAGGGAATTCGACATAGTGTGACAGGACTCGAACCAATGTTGGTTCGAGTCCTGTCACACTAAAAAGGGCTGTCAAAAAACCAAATTTTTTTAACAGCTCTTTTGTGTGAAATCAGATTACAGACATTATAAATACTACTATTATAATTACGGGGAGTACATATGCAAGATAGGGTCTTAGCCACTTTGCCATCTTAATACCCTTGCCTGTGTTAACCTCTTCAAAGTATTTGTCCCAGCCCCAGCCGTAGCGGGAGGTACAGAAGAGTGCATATGCCAGACTTCCCAAGGGGAGAAGCACATTGGAAACCGTAAAGTCTTCCAGATCCATAATTCCCTTGCCGAAAATCTGTACATGAGACCATACATTGAAGCCGAGTATACAGGGCATAGAGAGTATGAGCATAAGCACTATGTTGGTTATTGCAACCTTCTTACGGCTCATGGATGTCAGGTCAAGCCAGAATGACATAATGTTTTCGAACACCGCAATAACAGTAGAGAGGGCCGCAAACAGCATGAATACAAAGAACAGACTTCCTATAAGTCTTCCTGCAGGCATTGAATTGAATATGGAAGAAAGTGTTGTAAACAGGAAGCTTGCACCTACGGTCGAAGCATCGGCGGTAACACCGTTATTGTAGGTAAAGCATGCAGGGAATATTATAAGACCCGAGGTTAAAGCAACAAATGTGTCAAGCGACATTATTGTAAGAGCTTCGCCCGGAAGACTTCTGTCTTTTCCGATGTAGCTTCCGAATATTGCAATTGAGCCTATACCTATGCTGAGTGTAAAGAATGACTGACCCATTGCCGCAGTAATAACATTCCAGAGACCTACATCCTGAATATTTTTCACATTGGGTATGAGGTAGAACTTAAGACCCTCCGCCGCATTGGAGAGAGTACAGCTGTATACAGCAAGTCCTATAAGAAGAACAAAGAGTGCAATCATCATTATCTTGGTTATCTTCTCAACACCCTTTTGCAGACCGAATGAGCATATTGCAAAGCATCCTATTATAACTGCAAAGGTTGCGGCAGTAACGGAGCCTAAATCAGTGACGGTAGCACCGAATACATTTCCAAGCTCTTCTGCAGTTGTGTACTGCATTACTGAGCCTGAGAGATATTTGAAGAAATAGATGAGCATCCAACCCGAGATTATGGTGTAGAACATCATAAGGAGGTAGTTGCCTGCCATACCTGTGTACTTGAGCAGATGCCACTTCTGACCTTTTCTTTCCAGAGTATCAAATGAAGAAGCTATACTTTTCTGACTTGCGCGGCCTACCGAAAGCTCCATTGTCATTACAGGAAGACCGAGAAGAAGCAGGAAGGCTATATAAATAAGCACAAAAAGCGCTCCGCCGTATGCTCCTGCCATGATTGGAAATCTGTACACATTTCCAAGACCTATCGCACAGCCTGCAGAAATGAGTATAAATCCCAGACGGGATGAAAACTTTTCTCTTTGGTTCATGATTATCACCTTTCTTATACTAAGATTACAAACATTTTATCACAACACACAAAATTTTACAATACTTTTTTGATTTGTAAAAAATATATTCTTCAAAATATTGACAACACCCAAGTTTTTGTTGTATTATTAAATAGTATATGTATCAAATGAAAAGTATGCAATTTTTTAAAATATAAGGCATATGATTATGAAAGGACTTGAATACAAATGCAGAAATTAGGTCTTAATGAAATCAGAGAAAAATATCTTTCTTTTTTTGAAAGCAAAGGACACTTAAGACTTCCCAGCTTTCCGCTTATACCAAAGGATGACAACAGTCTTTTGCTCATCAATGCAGGTATGGCACCGCTAAAACCCTACTTCAAGGGCGAGCAGGTACCCCCTCGCAAGAGAGTTACCACATGCCAGAAGTGTATCCGTACTCCCGATATAGAGAGAGTAGGCAAGACTGCCCGCCACGGAACATACTTTGAGATGCTCGGCAACTTCTCTTTCGGTGATTACTTCAAGCACGAGGCAACACAGTGGGCGTGGGAGTTTATCACAAAGGTTCTGGAAATCCCCGAGGAAAAGCTCTGGGTTACCATATATGAAGATGATGACGAGGCTAAGGATATCTGGGTTAACGAGGTCGGTGTCAAAGAGGAACGCATAGTAAGAATGGGCAAGGAGGACAACTTCTGGGAGATAGGCACAGGCCCTTGCGGTCCCTGCTCCGAGATATACTATGACAGAGGCGAAGAATGCGGATGCGGCAGCCCCGATTGTGCAATAGGCTGTGACTGTGACCGCTTCATGGAGTTCTGGAACCTGGTATTTACCCAGTTCGACAAGGATGAGGACGGCAATTACAACAGACTTTCAAGCCCCAATATCGACACAGGTATGGGTCTTGAAAGAATAGCATGTATAATGCAGGGCGTTGACAATCTCTTTGAGGTTGACACCGTAAGAAATATAATGAAGAAAATAAGCGAAATCGCCGATGTTGAATACGGCGATGACGAGGAATCCGATGTTTCCCTGCGTGTTATCACAGACCACATCCGAAGCACCACATTTATGATTGGCGACGGTGTGCAGATAAGCAATGAGGGCAGAGGCTATGTGCTCAGAAGGCTTTTGAGACATGCAGCACGCCACGGCAAGCTCCTCGGTGTTAACGACCCCTTCCTCTACAAGATAGTGGATACTGTTATCGAAGAAAACAGAAGTGCATATCCCGAGCTTGAGGGCAAGGCGGATTATATCAAGAAGATAATAGAAACAGAGGAAAAGCGTTTCAGCGAAACCATCAATGACGGTCTCAGCATTCTTGAGACCTATGTGGCAGAGCTTAAGGAAGAGGGCAAGACAGAGCTCTCGGGCGACAAGGCGTTTAAGCTCTATGACACCTACGGCTTCCCTGTTGATATAACAGTAGAAATCCTTTCCGAACAGGGTCTTACAGTAAACCGCGACGAGTTTGATGCTTGTATGGAAAAACAGCGTATGACAGCGCGTGCAAGCAGAGGCAATGCGGAAGAACTCGGCTGGAAAGAGGATGACTTCAAGAAGAAGTTCGGCGAAATCATGGTTTCCGAATTCGTAGGCTACGAAACAAGATGCTCTGAGGCAACAGTTAAGGCTATCGTAAGCGGTCTTGATGAGTTTGAGCATGCAGATTCCATGAGCGGTGAGATTTCCGTAATGCTTGATAGGACCCCCTTCTACGGCGAGGGTGGCGGACAGGTAGGAGACAAGGGCGTACTCAAAACCGCAAACGCTACAGTAGAAGTAATAAATACAAAGAAAATAGATACAGACAAGCTTGTTCATACCTGTGTAGTCAAGGAAGGCACACTTTCCAAGGGCGACAAGGTGAGTGCAGAAGTATGCGCAACTCTCCGTGCGAGAACAGAAGCAAACCACTCCGCAACACATCTTTTGCAGAAAGCTCTTAAAAATGTTCTCGGAGACCATGTTGAACAGGCAGGCTCTTTTGTAAGCGACGAAAGATTGAGATTTGACTTCTCTCACTACGAAGCTATGACCGAGGACCAGCTCAAAGAGGTTGAGGCAATAGTAAACAAGGCAATTTCCGATTCTATAGAAGTAAACTGCAGAGTAATGCCGATTGAGGAAGCAAACAAGCTCGGTGCAATGTCGCTCTTTGGCGAAAAGTACGGAAGCGAAGTAAGAGTAGTATCAATGGGTGATTTCAGCCTTGAATTCTGCGGCGGTACTCATGTAAGCAATACCTCTGCAATAGGACTTTTCAAGATACTTTCGGAATCGTCCGCAGCAGCAGGCATCAGAAGAATAGAAGCAATAACAGGCTCAGGAATACTCCGTTATCTCGAAGAGAAGGAAGCTCTCATAGCTTCCGTAAGCTCAGCACTCAAATGCGCACCTCAGGAGACAGTTGCCAAGATAGAAGCCGTTCAACTGGAAAACAAGGCACTTTCTAAGGAAATTGAGTCTCTTAAGGAAAAGATGGCAGGCGGCGGAATTGAAGATATGAAGAAATCCGCAAAGGAAATTAACGGCGTAACCGTTGTTACAGGAAGACTCAAGGATGCAGATGTAAACACCCTCCGTAAGATAGGCGACACAATGAAGGATGCCTTCTCCTGCGAGGTTACCGTAATCGCATCCGAGACAGACGGCAAGGTAAGCCTTGTGTGCTCTGCGAACAAGGAAGCAACACAAAAGGGCATACACTGCGGTATGATTATCAAAGAGATAGCATCCCATGTGGGCGGTTCGGGCGGTGGACGCCCCGACAGCGCACAGGCAGGCGGTAAGGATGCTTCGGGCATAGATGCCGCACTTTCGGCAGCGCTTACCGCTATCGAGGCACAAACCAAATAAGGAGGATCGGAAATATGTCAGATTGCATATTTTGTTCCATAGCATCGGGACAGATTCCTACAGATTATATATACAGCGATGACAGGGTGGTTGCGTTTAAGGATATAGAACCTCAGGCACCTATTCATATACTGATAATACCGAGAGAGCATATAGCCTCTGCCCTTGAGCTTACAGACAAGGGCGGAGACATAGTGTCTCATATATTCACTGTTGCAGCAAAGATAGCCAGGGATATGGGCTTTGACAAGGACGGCTTCCGTCTTGTCAACAACTGCGGAAGGGACGGCGGACAGACCGTATCTCATCTGCATTTCCATCTTCTTGCAGGCAGATATCTCCAGTGGCCTCCCGGTTGATTACTAATTTTTGATGATATTCAATTTTTTGCTTGACATAGCACAAAAAATTTTGTATAATCAAAGGGTATAATTTTGTCTTACCCGTTATGTGTTAAAGAGATAGGCAGTAACGGAGGGAGGGAATTTTAATGGCAGAAATCAGAATTAAAGATAATGAATCTTTGGATAGTGCTCTCCGCAGATTTAAGAGACAGTGTGCAAAGTCCGGTGTTTTATCCGAAATCAGAAAGAGAGAACACTACGAGAAGCCAAGCGTTAGACGAAAGAAAAAGTCCGAGGCTGCAAGAAAGCGTTCCTACAAATAATATTTTATGATGATTGTATAAGGAGGAGTATCATATGAGTATCAAAGATGTTTTATCCGAAGACCTCAAGAACTCACTCAAAACTAAAGATACAGTCAGAAAGAATACCGTTCAAGGTATAAGAGCCGCAATTCTTCAATTTGAGAAGGACAACCTCACAGAGCTTGATGATGACGGCATACTCGATGTCATCGCCAAGGAGCTCAAGAAACGCAAGGATGTCCTGCCAGAATACGAAAAAAGCGGCAGACAGGATTTGATAACACAGTTAAACAGAGAAATAGAAATTGTAATGGGTTATTTACCTTCCCAATTATCTGAAGACGAGTTAGATGAAATTGTAAAGCAAGCCGTTGAGACAACAGGTGCTTCATCAATGAAGGACATGGGTGCTCTTATGGCAGAGGTCATGCCCAAGATTAAGGGCAGGGCTGACGGCAGGATGGTCAATTCACTTGCCAAAAAATATTTAATGTAACATAAAAATTAAGGGGAGCCGTATACGCTCCCCTTGTTTTTTTCGGAGGATATGTAATATGTTTAAGAAATTCTTTCCTCATATAACGGCTGACAATGTTTTTGGCCTTGATGTGGGCTTTTGCAAGGAGAATAATATAAAGGGTATGATTTTTGATATTGACAATACCCTCGTGACACATGACACACTCAAAGCTCCTCAAAATATAATAGACTATCTTAAGGAACTGGAAAATAACGGTATAAAAATTGCAATAGTATCAAATAATCACAAAGAGAGGGTGGAGAGCTTTTGCGATAGTCTCGGTTATACCTATATTGCAAGAGCATGGAAGCCGTTTAAGAAAAATCTCAATTATGTAATGAAAGGCTTTTCTCTTAAGCCGAATGAAATATGTCTTGTCGGCGATCAGATTTTTACCGATATATACGGCGGACTGAGAATGGGATTTTATACAGTCCTTGTTACCGCAGTGGGCAAAAACGAGACGGGTTTCGTTGCATTTAAGCGGATTTTTGAGAAAGCAGTAATGAATGAATATGCCAAAACCTACGGCAAAAAATAATTTTTAAAAAAATTTAAACTTTTTTTCAAAAAGGTGTTGACAAACGCTGTTTGGTATGGTATTATAATCAAGTCGCTTGCGAGAGACTGTGTCTTAGGCGAGGCGGCACTTGGTCTTTGAAAAATGAACAGCATTAAAAGTAAAATGAGGTTCTCGTTAATGAGAATGTACTTTTGAGTTAGCCATTGGAGTATCATGCGAACTCCGATTTTAAGATACAAAAATCATCACGAAATTC
>JAZSFO010000003.1:0-42334 GCA_045532255.1 Clostridia bacterium
GTTCTGCAAGTTTGTGGTATATCGCGGAAAAGAAGATACTTTGAAATTAAGAAAAATAGATATTCTAAGCTGATAATAAAAATATTTTTAATGACAAATATAAAAAATTGTGTTATACTTATGCCAATAGAATTCACGAAATGCAGAGGATTGTATGAAAAAACAACTGAAACACCAGTTTTGGCTGTTTATCTGGTATCTGTATTAACAAATGGATACATTTACGGCATATCATCTGCACTCCTAAGTGTATTGGCAGTTAATTTTGATACTCAATATAGACTTGGTGCACGACAATAAATGTGATAATCTATAATTATAATATATAGGAGTACTCAAAAAATGGCACATATCTTAACATCAATCAAAGAATCGCTTTCTTCTGTTCTGCCGATTGCGATTATAGTTCTAATTCTTTCTGTCAGCTGTGTATCTTTGGATACAGGCGTGCTTGTGCTTTTCTTATTTGGAACTATTTTGTTGATTTTGGGAATGAGCTTTTTTACGGTCGGTTCTACAATTTCCATGGAGCCTCTGGGCGAAGGAATAGGTAAATCCTTAAACAAAAGCAAGAAGATAATAATTCCTCTTGCAGTATGCTTTGTACTCGGACTTCTCATTACTGTTTCGGAGCCTGACCTGCAGGTTCTCGCAGAGCAGGTTCCGACAATACCCAATGCTATGCTTATTATGTGTGTCGGTGTCGGTGTGGGGGTTTTTCTAAGTATTACACTTATCAGAAACAAAAAAGAAGTTTCTTTAAGAAGCATGCTCCTTATATTCTATATTCTGATAATAGGGCTGTCTTTTTTTGCACCCGATGAATTTGTACCCACCGCCTTTGATTCCGGCGGTGTTACAACAGGACCCATTACCGTACCATTTATTATGGCATTGGGTGCCGGACTTGCCTCGGGCAAAAAAGGAAAGCATACAGGAGAACATAGCTTCGGTCTGGTTGCTCTGTGCAGTATAGGGCCCATACTTTCGGTGCTTTTGCTGAGTATTTTCTACAAACCTCTTCCGTCTACCGGCGGTTATGAAATACCACAGGTTTTGACCACAATACAAGCATTCGGGCAGTTTGTGCTTTTCTTGCCTCTTTATGCAAAAGAGGTTGCAGTTGCATTTGTACCCATTGTGTTGCTTTTTGTTGTTTATCAGGCGGTTACAAGACGATTTCATATACACAATATTCTCAAAATGTCTGTAGGCTTTGTATATACATATGTTGGACTTGTCTTGTTTTTGGCGGGTGCAAATGTAGGCTTTATGCCTGCGGGCAGACTTATAGGTTCTGAGATTGCAGGAAGCTCTTTCAGTACCATGCTTGTGCCGATAGGCATGATAATGGGTTACTTTGTTGTATCTGCCGAGCCTGCGGTTCACTCACTCAAGAGGCAGGTCAGTGAAATAACAAAGGGTGCTATATCGCAAAAATCTGTTGCAGTTGCCCTTTCAATAGGTGTATCTGTTTCGGTAGGAATTTCTATGATTCGTGTTCTTACGGGAATACCGATATTGCCGTTTTTGATTGTCGGATATGCTGTATCGATTATAATAAGTTTTTTTGTTCCAAGTATCTATACAGGCATTGCATTTGACTCCGGTGGTGTTGCAAGCGGTCCTATGACTTCTACATTTATGCTTCCTTTTGCAATGGGGGCGTGTGAGGCAATCGGCGGAAATGTGATGACAGATGCTTTTGGTATTGTTGCAATGATTGCCATGACACCGCTTATCACTATTCAGGTACTTGGTCTGTACGAAAGAGGCAGACATATGCATCGTATCAGAAAGCTTCACACAGAAATCAGTATGGTAAAGGATGATATTATATTCTTTGATGATGAGGAGGATTTGTATGAGTAAAAGGCTTATGGCTCTGCTTTCAATAGTTGAAAGAGACAAAGGAAAAAAACTTATAAAAGTCCTTGAAGACATCAATATACGGCTTAATTTTCAATGTGTCGGTTTTGGTACTGCACCGACAGAAATGATGGATATATTCGGTCTTGGCACAAATGACAAGGATATCGTAATAAGTCTTGCAAGCGAAAATGCAGTCAAAGATATGATGGCAGATTTCGGTGTGGCGTTCGAAAGCCACACAAAGTACGGCGGACTTATGATAATAATGCAAACCTCTGCCGCAAGCAGAGTTCTTGCGGAAGTGTTGAGTTATAACAATGATTTGAATACAGAAAAGGGAAATGGTGCTATGAAAAACGAACATCACAACAATTTGATTATAATATCAGTAAATGAAGGATATTCGGATAGTGTAATGCAGGTGGCAAGAAAGTCGGGTGCTACGGGAGGTACAGTTATCAAGGGCAGACTTGCGGATGTTGAGCTTGTTGCAGAGCTTGAAAGCATGGAACCTGATGAAGAGAGGGAAATCCTTTTAATCCTCGCTCCGCAAAAAACAAGCAGACAGATTATGGAGGATGTAAACAAGGAATTTGGAATTCACTCCAAGGCAAACGGAATAATAGCGGCTGTTCCTACTGAAAAAGCGTATAAAATATAAAATAATGCTGAGGCATAATATGAGTGCCTCAGCATTATTTTTTGCTATATCAGTTAATAGTCGCAATATATTCTTCTGCCATGTGTGCCGCAACTGCACCGTCCGATGCGGCGGTTACAATTTGCCTTAGAGCCTTTGTCCGTACATCGCCTGCGGCGAAAACACCGTCAATATTTGTACGGCAGGTTTCGTCTGCTATGATATAACCCAAATCATCGGTTTCTATCTGTCTGTCAAAAAGTCTAGTCTCAGGAACCCTTCCTATACTTATAAACACACCGTCACACTCAAGCTGTTTTTCCTCATCTGTATTAACATCGCAAACGGTCACGCCTTGTATCATATCTTCATACAAGAACTCTTTAACACGGCTGTTCCATATGAATTCAACATTGTCTGTATTCATAAGCGGTTCGTGATATATTTTTGTTGCCCTGAGCTTGTCTCTGCGGTGTATGAGATACACTTTTTTGCATATTTTCGAAAGCAAAAGTGCATCGGAAGCAGCGGAGTTTCCGCCTCCGACAACCGCAACCGTCTTTCCTCGGTAGAACATACCATCGCATGCGGCACAGTATCCGACACCTTTTCCGATTAGCTCTTCCTCGTGCTCAATTCCCAGATGTCTGTGCTCTGCTCCTGTTGCAATTATAACAGCCTTGCAGGAAAGTGTTTTTTCACTTGTTACAATTGTTTTTGTTTCCCCTGTAAGACTTACAGAGATTACCTCATCTCTCATTACCTGTGCACCGAACCTCTGTGCACCGTTTTGCATCTTGAATCCAAGTGTAAATCCGTCAACACCCTCGTCAAAGCCCGGGTAATTGTCTATCTGCGAGGTTTGTGTCATCTGTCCGCCTGCAGAGAACTTTTCTATAACAAGGGTATCTAGACCCGAGCGAACTGCATACATTGCAGCGGTGTATCCCGCAGGACCGCCGCCTATTACAATTATGTCAAAAAACTGCTTGTCCATGGCGTGTCACCTTAAAACATGTTCAATACTTGATTTTTGGGGATGGCACCCGAGGATTGATTAACGATTTCGCCGTCTTTTATTACAAATAGTGTAGGTATTGTCATTACCTTGAATTTAATAGCAAGCTCCTGCTCGTTGTCTACATTTATTTTTCCCACTTTGAATTCGGGGTGTTCCTCGGCAATTTCGTCTACAATGGGGGACATCATTCTGCAGGGTCCGCACCACTCTGCCCAGAAGTCCAGAAGTACGGGCTTGTCACTCTGCATTACCTCTTTTTCAAAATTTTCGGATGTTATTTCTATTACTGCCATAATAATTCCTCCTTTTAATTATGTATATATTATAACATTAAAACCTAAATTTATATTATAAAAAATAATCAATTGCCAGCATGAGACAAAACCCTGCAAGAAGTGTATATGTTGCCCCTCTTTCTCCTCCGTGTGCATGGGTTTCGGGTATCATTTCATCGCTTATTACATAGAGCATTGTACCTCCTGCAAATGCGAGGGCAAACGGAAGAAGAGCCTCGGATACGCTTATTGCAAAATATCCGACAAAGGTTCCTATAATTTCAACAAGACCTGTAATCGATGCTATGGCAAGAGTTCGTCTTTTGCTCATTCCGATTGCAAGCATTGGTGCTATTATTACCATACCCTCGGGTATGTTCTGCAGGGCTATACCACCCGCAATTGTCAGGGCATCTGCTATGTTTCCCGTACCGAAGCCCACACCTGCCGCTATTCCCTCGGGAAGATTGTGTATTGCTATTGCAAAAACAAAAAGAAGAACCTTATTGATTGAGCTGTTCGTTTCGGGATGGCTTTCCGACTCTGTGCCCGATAATCTGTGAAGATGAGGCACGAGCTTGTCAAAGGCATTTAGCATCAACGCACCTAAGAAAATTCCGATAACGGTAACAATTATAGATGAGCCGTTGTCTTGCTCAAGTGACGGCATAATGAGTCCGAATACAGCGGCACAAAGCATAACACCCGCAGCAAAAGACAGTATCAAATCGTTTAGCTTGTGGGATTCCTTTTTGAACAAAAATCCTATCAAAGCTCCTATTACGGTGGCAAGACCTACTCCCAGTGCTGTAAGAAAAACAATATACATACCGCACCTCCTTTGTATTATTCTAGCATAATTATAGATTTTGTGCAATACAAATTTCATGTTTCAATATCTGTAAATTCACAAAATTGTATTGAAGTTTGTGTGCTTTTATGTTATTATAATTGATGATATGTAAATTGGAGGAGGATGAATAATGTACATTACAAAGGATATTTTATATATAGGTGTTAATGACAGAGAAATAGACCTTTTTGAAGGTCAGTATGTTGTGCCAAACGGCATGGCATATAATTCATATATAATCAATGACGAAAAGATTGCAGTTATGGACAGCGTTGATGCCCGCTTCGGAGAGGAATGGATTTCCAACATCAAAGATGCTCTTGACGGCAAAAAGCCTGATTATCTCGTGGTTTCGCACATGGAACCCGACCATTCTTCAAGTATAGCATTATTTGCAAGTAACTTTCCTGATGCAAAGATAGTTTCTTCAGGCAAGGCATTTGTCATGATGAAGAACTTTTTCGGCACGGATTTCGAGGACCGCCGTATAGTTGTTTCCGAGGGTGATACTCTTTGCCTTGGAAGTCATACGCTTTCGTTTGTTTCTGCCCCCATGGTGCATTGGCCCGAGGTTATGGTCGCATATGACAGTAAGGACAAGGTTCTTTTCTCTGCAGATGCGTTCGGCAAATTCGGAGCCATCGACACAGATGAAGACTGGGCATGTGAGGCAAGACGCTATTATATTGGCATTGTCGGCAAATACGGCAAGCAGGTTCAGGCACTTCTCAAAAAGGCATCTGCACTTGATATAGAAATAATATGTCCGCTTCACGGACCTGTTCTTGCGGACAATCTTGGATATTATCTCGGACTTTATAACACTTGGTCAAGCTACGGTATAGAGACAGACGGAGTTGTGATTGCATACACTTCCGTATACGGCAACACGAAAAATGCAGTAACTTATCTTGAGCAAAAACTCAAGGAAAAAGGATGCCCCAAGGTTGTTGTAAATGACCTTGCAAGATGTGATATGGCAGAAGCGGTTGAGGATGCATTCAGATACGGCAAGATAGTTTTTGCCACAACTACCTACAACGGAGATATCTTCCCGTTTATGAGAGAATTCATACACAATCTGGAAGAGCGAAATTTCAGCAATAAGACCGTAGCTTTTGTGGAAAACGGAAGCTGGGCACCCGTTGCAACCAAGGTTATGAAAAGAATGCTCGAAAAGAGCACAGATATTACCTGTGCACAAACAGAGGTACAAATCTTGTCTGCGGTGAATGAAGAGACCAAAAAACAACTCGACGAACTTGCAGACGAGCTTTGCAAATAAATAACAGGAGGTAAAACTGATGAAAAAATATGTATGCGATGTATGCGGATGGGTTTATGACGAAGAGCAGGGTGCACCCGAAATGGGTATTGAACCCGGCACATCATTCGAGGAGCTTGACGATAGCTTTGTTTGTCCCCTCTGCGGAGTAGGAAAGGACGACTTTTCCGAGGAATAATTTTAGCAATTAACCAAAATTGCCTTTCGGTGCACTTGGCATCGGGAGGCATTTTTTTGTTCTTTTTGTATCCGTATATGCATATAAAATACATGATGGGGGGTATGCTGCTGTGGATATTTATATACTGCTAAACTCAGGCAGGAATGTTGTGGTAAAAAGAGACAAAAACGGAGATATTGTTCTTGTTGATACATCAGGAAGCAAACGCTGTATTGCACATGATTTTTCGGATGATTTTGATGCTGTTTGCGACACACGCGGGGCAATACATGTTTTTGGGGTAAACGGCTTAGGATATCTTTGCCATATATGTGCAGAGGGAGAAAATTTACATACAAATGTTATTCTTGAGAGCAGAGGAAACGGAAATAAGATTTGTTCTGTAAGGGTACTGAGAATCAATTCCAAGCTGCATTTGTTCTACTGTCTGTGCGGAAGGGAAAGACTTCTTGTGCACCATGTTACAGAGCTTGGAGACTATGAAGTTAAGCCGTCAGTAATAGACAGAATAGGCAAAAAATGTGTTTATGATGTCGCAAAGGACAGCGAGGATAATGTGTATATAGTATATGCTTCTGATGACGCAGGTCTTAAAGTCTCAAAATATATCTACAGCCGCAAGCAGCACAGTGTACCTGTTTCTGCTGTAGGGTATGATGCAATCGGAATTTCAGCCCTTTGCTTCGGGGGTATGCTTTTTGCATCATTTGTTGCATCCGACAGAGGAAGAAATAATATCTATCTGGCGGACTTATTTGGCGGAAACTGTGTAACCTGTGCAGTAAATGTCCGCCCCGACAGCCTGATATCCCTTATAAATAATGAAGATGCAATGTGTATGCAGTGGGTGGAAAATCAAATGTGCTTTAGTGTGGATTGTCTCAGGTCACTTGATATTTCCAGGGTAAAAACACTTGGAAAAAGCAGTGGTATGATAAGAAACGGAGGCTGTAATACATACATGGAATCACGCATGCTTGCTGTATCGCAATCGGGAAAACCCTTTATTGCGGTAAAAAGTCTGCGGAAAAATCCCGAGCCTCGTTATGAGGTGGAGGAGCTTGCCTCAAGATACATGGATGTTCTTTCCAGACCCCATATCATGGAAAATGATTTCAAAAATGACCTTATGATGATAGAGGCATCTCTCGAAAAACTTATAAAACTCATAGAAAATTCTTTGGAAAAAAGTGTCATTATTCCCAAGCAGGAATATAATATAGATGATATCAAAGAGGAGGAATCGACCGATGAATGATATAAGAATAGATAATTTTCTCTACCCGTATGTTCGTTTTCTTAATGCAACACCAAGCGAGGCGGGAGTTGATTTTTACAGAGGCAACACCCTTGTTGCACCCAATGTTGGCTTCGGTACATTTTCGGCATACGAAAGAGTACCCTCGGGAACTCAGGAATTTAAGATTACCCGTGCAGGAAGCAAGGACGATGTGATTGCAACTCTTAGTCTGCCGTTCGAAAAGGGAGAGGTATATACAATTGCCGCAGTACATTCCGATGGGAGCACAATGGCATACGGAATATCCGAGCCGACGGATAGAAAGGACACACAGTACGGGCATTTGAGAATATGCAATCTTTCGCCCGATTTTGGCGAGATGAATGTAGATGCCAACGGTCATATGATACTTGGCGGAATAGATTATCTGGAAATCAGCAAGTATATGTGCATGACACCCGATAAATACGAATTCAGGGCAAAAAGAGCAAGGGACAATGCCTTAAAGCTTGTTATGCCTAATCAGAATTTAAGAAGCGGAAAATATAATACCTTGTATATTGTGGGTCTTTCTGATGCCAATCCCTCACTTATGGGGATACTCAGCGTGGATGCGGCAAGCTATACAGGATATTATTTGTAATTTGCTGTAATTTTTTTCAAAAAACACTTGACACAGTAAGGAAAAAGTGGTAATATATCTAGGTAAAGCAAAGCAGAAGTCCACTTCTCACCTTACGGTTTAGAGGTATCGGTAAGGTTAATACTTGTATTTGACGGTATAAGTGGGTGGATTTCGCCCACTTTTTCTTTTTTGTTTAGAGTGGAGTTTGCGTTGAAATTTATTTTGGAGGTGCTTTATCATCAGTAACAAAGAAATGTTGATTAATGATGAAATCAAAGAAAAAGAAGTCAGACTTATTGGTTCGGACGGCACACAGCTTGGAATTCATTCATTGTCAGATGCCAAAGCAAAGGCAGATGCAAGCAATATGGATCTTGTTCTTATTGCACCGCAGGCAAAACCGCCCGCATGCAAGATAATGGACTACGGTAAGTACAAGTTCGAACAGGGCAAGAGAGAAAAGGAAGCCAGGAAGAATCAGAAGGTTGTCAATATCAAGGAAGTACGCATTACTCCCTCGATAGATGTACATGACTTTAACACAAAGGTTAATCAGACAGTCAAGTTCTTGAAATCCGGTGATAAGGTTAAGGTTACCGTAAGGTTCAGAGGTCGAGAGCTTCACCACGCGCAGCTCGGTATGGACTTGCTCAGCAAGTTTGCCGATGCCGTAGCAGAGGTTGGAACTGTCGAAAAGGCTGCTAAACTTGAAGGCAGAAATATGACTATGGTGGTCGTGCCCAAATAATTTAATATCCAATATTCGGAAGGAGTGTAAATGCAATGCCCAAAATCAAAACTCACAGAGGTGCTGCAAAGAGATTCGGTCTTACAAAGAATGGCAAGGTAAAGCTCAACCAGGCTTTTAGAAGACACATTTTAACCAAGAAAAGCACAAAGAGAAAGAGAGCTTTAAGAAAGCAGGCATATGCTGCTAAAGCAAATGCAGCTACAATCAAGAGACTGATACTTTATAAATAAAATTTAGGGAGGCGTTTTAAGATGGCTAGAGTAAAAGGCGCTATGGCTACAAGAAAGAGACATAAGAGAGTATTAAAGCTTGCTAAGGGTTACAGAGGTGCCAAGAGCAAACTTTTCAGAACTGCAAAACAGGCAGTTATGAAATCTTTGTCTTATGCATATATCGGCAGAAAGCAGAAGAAGAGAGATTTCAGAAGACTTTGGATTACAAGAATAAGTGCTGCTTGCAAGATGAACGGCACAACATATTCCAAATTCATGAACGGTCTTAAGAAAGCAGATATCAACATGAACAGAAAGATGCTTTCCGAGATTGCAATTGCAGATCCTGCTGCTTTTACCGAATTGGTAGAAAAGGCAAATGCTGCTCTTAACTAATAACATAGCATAATTTTAAGAGGAATGTTAAAAACTTTGATTTTTAACATTCCTTTTTGCGTTTTGGGAAAAACAATTTGTCGAAGACCCATTTAATATTTGCCTTGCAAAGACGGCAATTATCTGTTATACTAAAGAAGTATGAGAATAAGTTGTAAGGGTGTAATTTATGATAAGGATAGAAAGTACATCAAATTCAATATTTAAGCAGACAAAAAAACTTCTTTCATCATCAAACCGCCGAAAATCAGGCTTGTTTCTGGTTGAGGGGGAACGAATTGTAAAAGACGCACTGGGTCTTGGTGCTAAGCTGGAATACATATTGTTAAGCGAGACATATCAAAAGGAAAGAGAATGTAATTTTGACGGACAAAAGGTATATCTTCTTACAGATAGGCTTTTTGATGAGCTTAAATCTACGGTCAACAGCCAGGGTATCATGGCGGTCTCAAAATATACAGACAGTCCGTCGGATGAGATAAATTACTCGAGGGGTCTCTATCTTTATCTTGATTCTGTTACAGACCCCGGAAATATGGGAACTATCATCCGCAGTGCCGCGGCATTCGGTGTAGACGCAGTTGTGCTTTCCAAGGGCTGTGTCGATGTGTTTAATCCCAAGGTTATCCGTTCTACCATGTCGGGAATTTTTTCTATGAAGCTTTATTTTGATAAGGATAATATTCTGGAGGAGTTCAGGGAAAACGGATATCAGATTATTGGCACATTTCCGTCGGATGCGGTCTCAAGCAGGGATTTTTGCTATTCTGACAAATGTATTATTGTTATGGGAAATGAGGCAAACGGCATTTGCGCTGATACGGAAAAAATGTGTACACACAGAGTATCAATACCTATGACAGAGGATGCAGAGTCACTCAATGTTTCTGTTGCCTGCGGTATCCTCCTGTACGAAGCATACACAAAAACGAAGGGAGCCTGATATATGCGTAAATTTGAATACTATGCACCCACAAGGGTAATATTCGGAAAGGATACACATCACAGGGTCGGAGAAGTTATAAAGGAATACGGCTTTAAGAAAATAATGCTTCATTACGGTCAGAATTCTATTAAGAGTACAGGCCTTTATGACGAAATAACCGAGTCTCTCAAAAAAGCAGGAATATCCTATTGCGAGCTGGGAGGGGTAGAACCTAATCCCAAGCTTTCTATGGTAAAAAAAGGTACAGAACTTGCAAAGAAAGAGGGAGCGGAGCTTATCCTTGCAGTAGGCGGCGGAAGTGCGATAGATTCTGCCAAGCTTATTGCGGTTGCGGCATTAAGTGACAGAGACCCATGGGACTTTTCGTCAAAGAGGGCGGATGCCGATAAGGCACTTCCCATTGCTACTGTTCTTACTCTTGCCGCTTCAGGAAGCGAGATGAGTGCTTCGTGCGTTATTACAAACGAGGATGGTATGCTCAAACGAGGATTTGGGAGCAAACACATAAGACCGCTATTTTCAATATGCAACCCATGTCTTACATATACGGTAGGACCGTACCAGACGGCATGCGGAATTGTAGATATAATGATGCACACTCTGGAGAGGTTTTTTACAACAAGCGAGCCGTTTGCGATTACAGATGAGATGGCAGAGGGTGTGCTCAGAGCAGTAATAAAAGCAGGAAGAGATGTTATGTCAGATCCCGAGGATTATGAAGCAAGGGCAAATCTTATGTGGGCAGGCTCATTATCGCACAACGACCTCACGCATATGGGTACGGATTTTGTTCTTGTATGCCATCAGCTTGAGCACGAACTAAGCGGTATGTACGACTGTGTAAGCCATGGTGCAGGACTAAGTGTCATATATCCTGCATGGGCAAAGTATATATATAAATATAATCCCGGGCGTTTTAGCCGTCTGGCAGTAAATGTATGCAAAGTAAACCCCGAGGGCAAGGACGATATAACTCTTGCCATGGAGGGAATAGAGTACATAGAAAACTATTTCCGAAGTCTTGGAATGCCCACAAGACTTTCTGAGCTGGGCGTGGATATTACGGATGAGGCAATTGACGAAATGAGCGAAAAATGTACATTTTTCGGCAAAAGAGAGATACTTGATTACCGTATGCTAGGCAAGGAAGAAATAAAGGCGATATTTAATCTTGCAAAATAGAAAATAAATAAAAAGGAGTATTTGTTATGGGAGAAGTATGGACAGCCCTTATACAAAATCTTCGGCTTATAAGGGTCAGGGATATTTGTGATATAGTAATAGTTGCTTGTGTTATATACGGCGGAATAAGCCTTGTAAGAAAGACCCGCGCCGCACAGCTTGTAAAGGGTATAATTGCATTAGTTATTGCCGCAGAGGTATCGGACTGGCTGGACCTTAATGCAATTAGCTATTTGCTTTCCAGTACACTTCAGGTAGGTGTGCTTGCTATTATTATAATGTTTCAGCCGGAGATACGCCGTGCACTTGAAAAGATAGGAAACACAACGGCAGCAGGACAGTTTTTCTCATCTGAGGACAGCCCCGAGAAGATGGCGGAGGAAATTTGCGAGGCAGCATCATATATGTCAGAGCACAAGATAGGTTCTTTGATTATATTAGAGCGTACGACAAAGCTCGGAGACATCATGAAGTCGGGCACAATGCTCGATGCCAGATTATCCTCACAGCTTCTTATAAATATATTTATGTCCAATACGCCCCTGCATGACGGTGCCGCAATTGTGAGCGACAACAGAATTAAGGCAGGAGCATGCTTCCTTCCGCTCACACAGAACAACAGCTTTTCAAAGGAGCTTGGAACAAGACACAGAGCGGCAATCGGTATTTCTGAGGTTGCGGACTCAATAAGTATAGTTGTATCCGAAGAGACAGGAAAGATATCTGTTGCAAAGGACGGCGAGCTTAAGCGTAATATAACCCCCGAGGAGCTTGGAAAAATTATAGTCAAGGAGCTTGGCAACAATGATGCGGACGGTCAGATGCCAAAGCTTACCTTTGTGAACAAAATTATAGGTCTGGCGGTGAAGAAGAAATGAAGAAAATATTTGAATCAAATTGGTTTCTCATTACAGCATCTGTACTTTGTGCCATACTTATATGGGTATATGTTGTATACGAAATCAACCCCATGTTTGAGACCACAATCAAGAATGTTCCGATTAACTATGTCAAATATTCTCAGGACTTTATGAGCGGCAAGCTGGCTGTACTTTCTGAAAGCAACAATACTGTAAATGTCAGGATAAAAGGAAAGAGAACCACTCTTTCAAGGGTCAAGAGGGACTCTGTATACTGCAGTGTTAACATGAACGATGTCAATGTTGCAGGAACACACAAAATTCCTATAACAGTTTCTTTTGATATATCGGGAGTTGAGCTTGTATCAAAGGACCCCTACAATGTTACCGTTCAGGTGGATAAGGTAGTGACGAGGGAGCTTGATATCAAGGTAGAAACAAAGGGAACACCTGCCGAGGGATACATCTATGACAGTATAGAGTATGCAACGGACAAAATCCGCATAACAGGGGCAAAGAGTGTAGTGGACAAGGTAAAATCAGCCAAAATCAGTGTTGATATATCAGGAAAGACCGATTCGCAAAACGGCAGATATAAGATAATGCTCTTAGACAGCAACGGCAATCAGATAACAGATGACGGCATAAGCCAGAATATATCTTATGTGGAGCTTAAGTGCAATATATTAAGATTAAAGGAGCTTCCCGTTGAGGTGAACTTAAGCGACAAAACTCAATACAACGGAAAAAAGGTCAGCGTAAAAGAAGTTAATCCGTCCAAAATTGCGGTTTTGGGAAGCAAAAATGTTCTCTCGGGCATAGAGAGCCTTGCTACAGAAAAGGTAAGGACATCTTATATTAAGGACGGGGACAAGATAACTGTTAATCTGGAGGAGCTTCCTCCGAATGTAAAGCTTGAAAACGAGGAGCAGACGGCGGTAGAGGTTACTTTTGAAGTAAAATAATACGGAGCAGATATTATGAACAAAAAAGAAAGGGCATATCTTTTGCAAGAGGTATTTGACAAGGTTTACAGCGATGCAAAGTGTTCTCTTGATTATGAGACAGAGCATCAGCTTCTTGTTGCGGTACAGCTTTCCGCACAGTGTACAGATGCGAGGGTGAATATTGTAACAAAGGAGCTTTTCAAAAGATACAGAAGCGTAGGGGATTTTGCCAATGCGGATTTGATTGAGCTGGAAGGCTATATCAAGTCCTGCGGTTTTTACCGAAACAAAGCAAAAAACATTATAGAATCATCAAGACAGATAACAGAGAGGCATAACGGCAGAGTTCCGTCCACAATGGAAGAGCTTACAGCACTTGCAGGAGTAGGACGCAAAACAGCAAATCTGATACTTGGAGATGTTTTCAAAAAGCCGTCTGCGGTTGTGGTGGATACTCATTGTATCAGACTTTCTAACCGTTTTGGGCTTGTTTCGGACAAGGACCCCGTAAGGATAGAAAAGGCACTCAGAAAGATACTTGATCCCGAGTCCTCGGCAAGATTTTGCCATCAGCTTGTGTATCACGGCAGAGCAGTATGTACGGCAAGAAAGCCTAAGTGCACAGAATGTCCCGTAAACCATTTGTGCAAAAGGATTGATGTAATATGAATAAAAGACTTAGCTTGCTCAAAAAATATATAGACGAAAATAATCTTTCCTGCGTAATAATTACCGACAGAAAAAGCATGAGATATCTTTGTTCCTATACGGGCGAGGGATATCTGATTATTACAAAAGATAAGGATTATCTTGTTACCGATTTTCGCTATACCGAGCAGGCATCTCTTCAGGCAGAGGGCTTTGAGATATGCGACATAGCTGATACTGATATTAAGAATAAGTTTGGCGGACTTGATAGGGCAGGCTTTGAGGACTTAAATATCAGCTATTCCTCGTACAGAAAGTTTGCGGATGTTTTCTCTGAGCTTGTACCTATGGGAAATATCCTTCTTGATATGCGTTCTGTCAAAGACAGCGAGGAAATAGAGGCTATTCGTATAGCAGAAGAAATAGGGGATAAGACATTTAATCACATACTGGAATATATAAAACCCGATGTATCCGAAAGAGACATAGCACTTGAGATAGAGTATCATATGAGAAGCCTCGGGGCAGACGGTCCTGCATTTGACAGCGTTGTTGCAACGGGAGCACACGGAGCAATGCCCCATGCCGAGCCGGATGATAGGAAAATCCAAAAAGGAGACATGGTTGTTCTTGACTTTGGCTGTATGTATAGGGGCTACTGCGGTGATATGACCCGTACAGTATGTGTGGGCAGGGCAGAGGCAGGAATGAAAAAGATATATGATACAGTTCTTAGAGCACAGCTTTCCTGTCTTGACATGGTAAGGGCAGGAGAGACGGGAGCGAATATCCACAACAATGCACTTGCAATAATAGAAGCGGAATTTCCAAAGACATTCGGACACGGGCTCGGACACGGTGTGGGTCTCAATGTTCATGAAAGTCCCAACCTTTCGCCAAGAAATACAAATCCGCTTGTTAAAGGAAGTGTCGTAACCGTTGAACCGGGCATATATATTCCTGGATATTGCGGTGTCAGAATAGAGGATTTGGTAGTTGTTGAGGACGGGGGATATACTAATCTCACATTTTCTCCCAAAAAACTTATTGAATTGTAGGATAAAATGGTATTTTTTGAAAAAAGTACTTGAAAAATGTCATAATATTTAGTACAATAATGTTATATCTATATAATTGAATAATCGGAGGTATATGATAATGATTACAGCAGGAGATTTTAGAAACGGAAAAACATTTGAATTTGAAGGCGGAGTTTGGCAGATAGTTGAATTCCAGCATGTTAAACCCGGAAAGGGAGCTGCTTTCGTAAGAACCAAGATTAAGAATGTAATTACAGGTTCAGTTGTAGAAAAGACATTCAGACCTACAGAAAAGTTTGAAGAAGCATTTATCGAAAGAAGAAAAATGCAGTATTCTTATATAGACGGTACTCTTTACTACTTCATGGATATGGAAACATTTGACATGCTTCCCATCAATGCGGACCTTATTGAAAATAAAATGAAGTTCGTCAAAGAAAATGATGAATGTATGATTCTCTCATTTAAGGGCAATGTATTTGATATAGAACCCCCCACATTCGTAGAGCTTACTGTTACAGAAACAGAGCCCGGATTTAAGGGAGACACATCCACAGGTGCTACAAAGCCCTGTACAGTAGAAACAGGTGCTCAGATTATGGTTCCTCTCTTTATCGATAACGGCGATGTAATCCGTATTGATACAAGAACAGGCGAATATATGGAAAGAGCATAATTTAACAGGGAGTGTAATAATATGGAAAATATTTCAAAGCAGATTGCATACCTCAGAGGTCTTATGGACGGACTTGATTATGATGACAACAGTAAGGAAGGCAGAATATTCGAATGTATTCTCGGTGTTCTTGATGAGATAGATGCTTCTATCGATGACCTCTATGATTATCAGGATGAGCTTGCAGAGCAGGTAGATATCATAGATGAGGATCTTGCTGCTATCGAGAGCGAGTTTGCAGATGAGTGCGATGGCGATTGCTGTTCATGTGATTGTGATTGCGAAGACGAAGATGACTTGGAATATTACGAGCTGGATTGCCCCGGTTGCGGTGAGACAATCTGTCTTGATGAGGACTTCTTTGACGGCGATGATGATATCGTATGTCCCAATTGCGGAGAGAATATCGAAATCGACTTTGACGACGAAGAACTTGACGAAGAATAATATATATTAAAACACCTCTGCTGAGCAGGATGCTCGGCAGAGGTGTTTTTTTGCCTTTATTTCTTGATATATTTATCAAGTGTTTTTGTTGTAAATATATTAAGTGCTGTCTTAAATATTTTGTTATCCGAAAACTCCAGAGTCTGCATTACATTTTCTATTGCAAGCTGTGTTGTAATATCGCACACACCGTAGGGGAAGAGACCCTTTGAACTCTGGAATGTGTATATCGCATCATGGGTTTTTTGTGTGTATTCGTCAGTAGGTATTCCCACATCATATCCCATTGCAAAAAGTCTTTGGTTAATTGCAAGTACAAGCGGTCCCTTGTCGCCAAGTTTTGGCTTGGTTTCAAAATCAAGGTCATTAAAATCAGCCTTCGACAGCCTTATAGCCTTATCTTCTGCATAGATGTCAGGCTTAATTCCCTCACCGTCTATATGACGCTTGTCGCGGGTAAGGTATTCCGCTTCTGTCATTTTGACACCGCCTCCTATACGGAAGTTGGTAAGGTTCTGCATTGTACCTTTTCCATAGGTTGTTGTGCCTATTACTATTCCGATACCGCTGTCCTGTACCGCACCGCAAAACGCCTCCGATGCACTTGCAGTATATTCATTTGCAAGAACAATCAATGAGTATTTGGGTTTGGAGCATGTTGAGTACAAGGTAGTGTTTTGGTTGTCATTTTTGTAGTCAAAGTGTATTATCGGACCTTCGGGAATTATCCTCTGGCATATTTTTGAAAATGCGTTTACGGAACCGCCTGTGTTGTATCTCAAATCAAATATTATGTTTGTAATACCGTTTCTGTCAAATTCATTAAGTGCCTTGTCTATAAGTGTAGGCGAGGACTCGTCAAAGGATTCGAGTACTATATATCCTATGGAGCCGTCAAGTATCTCATAGCTTCCGGGAACAACGGAAACAAGCTTTCTCTCTACTCTATATGTAAGGGTTTGCTCTCCTCTTATTACACCTATGTTAACAAATGTACCTATCTCGCCCACTATATATGTGCGGGCCTGCTCCAAAGGCATTCCGACAATGCTTGTACCGTCTGCAGAAACTATGATATCACCCTGTCTTATACCTGCCGCTGCAGCTGAGGACTGGTCAGTTACGCTGACTACAAGCAGACCCTCGGGAACTTCAGATATCATTACGCCTATTCCTGCAAACTCACCGCTCATATTTTCCAGAAAATAGCTGAATTCTTCCTCTGTATAATATGTGGTGTGCTGGTCAAGGTCAGAGAACATTGCTCTGTATGCATCTTCAATAATTTCGGGATGCTGCTCCATGATTTTCATGAGTGTTTTCTCATATAATTCTTCTCTTGTAACATCATCCTTGTATCTGCTTATTATGAGATTGGCACTCTGAGTTACAAGAGTTTTTGCTATTTCGCCATCATCAAGTATCGGCGTGGTTTCCTGCATATCAGTTGCTTGCGGGATTTCCTCGGCATATGCAAATGTGCAGGCAAAGATAAGCAAAAAGCTCAGTGCAATTGCAACCGTTTTTTTGAATTTCATTTTTTATATCACTCCTCACATTTTTTCGGGTGCTGTGATTTTGAGTATCGACATGGTGTTGCGTATTACGGTTCTTGTAAGTGATATAAGTGTCATTCTTGCTTTAAGAAGCTCTTCTTCCTCACCCTTTACTCTGCAGCTGTTATAGAATGAGTGGAAGAGGGAAGCAAGATCCAGAAGATATCTTGTAAGTTTGCTTGGTTCAAGTGCATTTGCCGCAGACTCTATTTCCTGAGGGAATGAATTGAGCTTGGTTATAAGCTCTGTCTCTTCCCTGGAACTAAGAAGGTTAAGACTTACATCGTCTATGGAAGGAAGAACAATGCCTTCTTCTTTTAGTGTGCGTAATATGGAGCAGATTCTTGCGTGTGCATACTGTACATAGAAAACAGGATTGTCGTTATTCTGTTGGACAGCCAAATCCAAATCGAATTCCAGATGGCTTCCTGCCTGTCTGAGATTAAAGAAAAATCTGGCCGCATCTACGCCGATTTCGTCAATCAAGTCGGAGAGGGTTATCATTTCTCCCGTACGCTTGGACATTCTTGCAACATCGCCGTCCTTTATAAGTCTTACAAGCTGCATTATAACAACCTTAAGCTTTTTGCTGTCACAGCCAATTGCATCCATTGCACCTTCCATGCGGGCAACATGACCGTGATGGTCTGCGCCCCAGATGTTTATTACCTTGTCAAAGCCTCGCATCTGGAACTTGTTGCGGTGGTATGCAATATCAACCGCAAAGTATGTGGGTATTCCGTTAGCACGGATAAGAACTTCGTCCTTTTCGCTGCCGAATTCGGTGGTTTTGAGCCATAGGGCATTGTCTTTTTCATAAGTGAGTCCGCTCTTTTTAAGAAGTTCTATTGTTTCTGCAACTTCGCCGTTTGCATGGATGGAGCTTTCCTTAAACCATATATCGTAGAAAATTCTGTATTTTTCAAGGTCTCTTTTAAGGTTAGATATGTTTATGGGCAGGGCGTAATCTATAAGAGCCTGTCTTCTTTCTTCGGATGTCTTGCCTACGAGAATATCACCGTTTTGCTGAGCATAGTTTGAGGCATGAACCTTTATGTCATTACCCATATAGCCCTCTTCGGGAAAAGCAAAGCTATCGTCAAAAATCTGCATATAGCGAGCTTCGAGTGATTTTCCAAACTTCTCTATCTGTGCACCTGCATCATTGATATAGAATTCTCTTGTCACATCATAGCCTGCACACTCAAGCACACTTGCAATTCCATCGCCGAGTGCACCGCCTCTTGCATTACCCATGTGCATAGGTCCTGTCGGGTTTGCACTTACGAACTCTACCATTACCTTTTTGCCTTTGCCAAGGTCTGTTTTTCCGTAATTTTCACCCATGGTATCTATGAGCTTAAGTCCGTCATAGAGCCAATCGGGTTTTAAATAAAAGTTAATAAATCCGGGACCTGCGATTTCGCATTTTTCTATATATGTACCCTCAAAGTTCATTGCCTCTGTAAGCTCCTTTGCAATAAGCTGGGGGGATTTTTTTAGGATTTTTGTAAGCTTCATGGCTGTGTTTATGGAAAAGTCGCCATGTGCTTTTTCTTTGGGAATTTCTATTTCTATGGATAAATCATCCTGAGCTGTTCCCATATTAGAGAGAGCACCCTTTGTAACTCTTGTGATTTCGTCCTTAATGTGCTTTATAATATCATTCATTGTTTTTCCTCCTCAATGATTATGTCGAATGTATTGCGTCCGCCGGAAGCATTGTTGATATCTATTATGTAGTCCACCAAGATTCTTCCGCCGTTTTCGTCAATACGGCAATCAAGGCTTTTGGTGTGTATATCAATTGTAAGTTCTCCAAACGGCATTGCATAAAGAGATGTTGTTTTGCGTCCTTCCATAAAGAGCATCTGCGAATTAACTGTACCTTTTCTTACGAGAGACACATAGTCGCTTCCGATTTCGATACTTGTACTTGTACCGCCAAGACCTGTAATCTCAGACTCCTCATATTCACAGAAGTACGCACCGTCCGAAAAGTAAAAGTCGCATTCGCTTACAAGCTCGATATTGCTGTCCTCAATATCTCCTGCATAGCTTTGCAGACCTTTGATAGATATGGTAAATTTCTTTGGCATTTTTATATACTCCTTAAGCCCGTCAAAACCGACAAACTGAAAGCTTTTGGAATTTTCAGATGTCAGGCATTGAGGGTTAGAATCCTGTCACACTAAGTATAACATATTTTTAAAAAAATTCAAATTATTTTTTTGCCTTTTCTGAAAATAAATGTCAAAACCCGCCGTTTTCTCTGGCATAATAAAACAAATATTGCTGAGCAAAGCCCGCGTATTCACCAAAAAGCTCCTTTGCCTTGTCCTCTATTTGCTTATTTGTAGCAGTATCGTCAAGATACAGAGAACGCATGGTTCTTTGAACCCATACATCAATGGGAAATGCACATGATTTCTTTGCAGAGAAAAGTAATACACAGTCTGCAACCTTGGGACCTACACCGCGGATTTTCATAAGCTCACACTTTGCCTCGCTGTAGGGAAGTTCTTTGATTTTGTCAAGCTCTACCTGGCCGTTTGAAATCTTTTCCACCGCATCCAGAATATAGCCTGCTCTGTAACCTGCCTTTAGGGGTTCAAGGTCCTTTTCGCATACTTCTCTTAAATCGTCAAGGGTAGGAAAGCTATAAAAATCACTGCCGTCCATTTCTATCTTTTTGCCGTACATTTGGCAGAGCCTGTGTACAATCTTTTTAATCCTCGGTATCTGGTTTTGCGTAGATATAATAAAAGATATAAGGCACTCAAAAATATCTTGATTAAGTATGTGTATTCCGTGACCGAACTGAATTGCCTTATATACATATAGGTCGTCTTTGTAGAGGGATTTGATATGGGAATAGTCTCTCTCTAAGTCAAGGTAATCTATCCATATATTTACTGCATCCTCATAGCAGGTGTTGTATATTGTAAGTCTGTTTTCTTTATAGGACATTCTTACTGCTCTTGAGTGTGCAACTCCCGAATAGCTGCCATCGGGATTTTGAGTCCACCTGAAGCACTGACCGCACAAAAATGTATGTCCGAGGTCAAAGTGATGGATGCCGTCTATTACCGCAGTAGAATTGTCGGACATTGTTAAATTCATAAATATCACCATTATCAATTGTAATGTAAAAGAGTGCTTATGTCAATAGAGTTACCCAAAAAAACAAAGGGTTGCAAAAAGCAAGTTTTCACAACCCTTACATTAGAAGAAAAAAATTAAAGATTTTCCGCTATTACATCCCATATTTTGTTTATCTCAAGTCCTCTTCGCCAGCTTGCCACCCCTGCGAGCGAATATTTTTTTATAAGAGACATTCTGTCCTTTATCGTATCGGAATTTTCGAGCCAGAAAACGCAGGTCTTACTGCCGTTTTTCCATGATATCTTGTATTGACGGTCGCTTTCTATATAGGTGTAGCTTACATTATTCGAATTTATTAGGTCATAAGCCGTTGACATGCTTATTGCCTTGCTTGATACAACCTTGTTTCCCGATATCTCAAAATATCTCATGTAAAACGGTATACCAAGAACAATCTTTTCGGGTGTCACTTCGGCAAGTGTTCTTTTTATGGATTCCTCTGTCCAGTCAAGACTTGCAACAGACCCCGCTGCGGGACTTGATGCGTAATGCTCGTCATATGCCATAAGCATTATATAATCAGCATTTCTAGCCAAGGCATCTCTGTCATAACACATTGACCAGTTGGCACTGGTTGGTTCCAGGCGGGTTATATCTACAGATACTATGAGACCGAGTTCGTGAAGCATTACACTTAGTTCTCTTACATGCTGCGAAAGAAGATGTCGGTTTTTTGCATATACATTTTCAAAGTCAATGTTTATTCCGTCTGTCATATATTTGCAGGCGTATCTTATAAGATACTCTGTTGCTTTTTCTCTCAGGGAAGAATTATTAAGTAATTCGTCAGAGGTTTTCAGCGAAAAATCTGTTTTGTAAATAGGCCATACCTCATAGCCGTTATTTCGTGCATAGTCCATGTATTTACGAGTGAGTGAATTATAGAATTTAGTGTCTTGGGTAAGCGGGTTGGATTCTACGCCAAGATTTTCTTTGGATATCTGAAATGATGATGGCGATACGACATTGACGCCCTTGGGTGCATAGTCAGGAGGTGAGGAGTACACTTCCCATGTAAGATTTATCTTGTCTTTCTTCTTGAGAGACATATCGCAGTTATATATATGAAGCTTGCCGTCAAGATATATCATATCCAGCTTATAGGTCGCAAGGTAGGTTCTCTGTCTTGTGTCGGAGAGTGTTGTCACCAAATATGTTATGTCACCTGTATATTCTGCACTTGCAAGAGCACCCTCGGCAGATATGGCTGTTTGCTTTATTCCGTGGGGTATCTTTTGGACTTGTGCAGAGTATTCCGACATGGTCTTTATCGCCTTTTGCTTTAGTGTTATTTCGTAATTTGCTCTGCCTGTTGTAAGACTTAAATTGTCAGAAACATCATTAAGGTCATTTTTTATATATTCATCTGCAAGAGAAGATATGTCGGATTTTGATATACCTTCATATGATTTAAGAAGTCTTACGAGCATTGCTGAGCACTCTGCTCTGGTCGCGTTGCTTTTTGGACGGAAGGTTCTGTCGTTAAAGCCCTTTATAATACCTGTTGCAACAGCTTTTCCAAGCTCTGCTTTATAAGGGTAGTTTTTGTCTATATCCTTAAAGCTGATGGGTGCCTTATCCTTGGAGCTTGTACATCTTGATATAATGAGCATTATTTCCTCTCGGGTTATTGGCTTTTCGGGAAGAAAGGTATCATCGCCCACACCGTTTACAATTCCTGCATCGGTTGCCGCTGTTATTTCTGAAAAAAACATATGGGATGGGGGTATGTCGTCATAAGTCTGACCACTTTTGCCGTCAAGTCCCAGACTTCTTGCGGTAAGTGCCGTAAACTGTCCTCGTGTTATCGGTGCATCGGGATTTGCCTTTCCCTGATATCCCTTTAGAATATCTGCATACATCAAAGTATTTATTTCCTCTTCTGCCCAGTGGGTATCTATGTCGGCTGCGTTGTGTCTTTCCTCTGTAATTGCCTTTGGCATCTGACTTACACCAAAAATCAGGCACACAATTACAAATGCTGTTATCATAGCTTTGATTTTCATAATAACCAATTGTCCTTTCGCAAATATATATAATTATACAACATCTCAAGGAGAATTTATAGAATAAAAATTTTCATTTGACACCTTATTTTGACATTTTTTGCACCAAAACTGTAGTATACTAATATTGGTGATATAATGAAAAAACTAATTTTTATATTTACAGCAATAATTTTCCTTTTCGGCTGCAGAGACAAAGAGATATATGTACCCGAAAGTTTTGAAACAACAAACAAAAATATGATAATGTCATTTTTGGACCTTACATACGGAAAAAGCCTTATTACAGAGCTTCCCTCGGGAGAAATCTTATTGATTGACTGCGGCTTATCTGAGGACTTTCCCGATCTCTATGGGGCACTTCGTCAAATGGAGGCAGAAAAAATAGATTATGTTATCATAACCTCGGACAAGCAGACTACACTTGGCGGACTGGAAAAGCTTTCTTCAAATCTTGATATAGGCGATATATATGTAAGTCAGCATATGTCAAATATAAATGAACTCAAAAACATATGCAAAAATAATTCAAATCCGTCCTGCTGTCTGTATCTTATTACCGAGGGTACGAGGATATATGACAAAGACGGTGTAAGCATAGATGTGATTTTTTCGGGAATATGCGAAAAGGACAAGGGTGGCTACCCTGCGGTAAGCCTTTACATAAGCTACAATAATATAAGCATGCTCTATGAGGGGGATGGGGATTATATAGCCGAGAAAGAATTTGTCTCAACTATGGACAAACTTCTTAAGGCCGATATTCTTGTAATACCTCATCGGGGAACAGAGTATATACCAAGCGACGAATTACTTGAGGTAACAAGTCCCGAATATGCGGTGATACAAATTTACGGAGATGTTTATCCTATGAAAAGCATTTTGGACAGACTTGAAGAAAACGGGGCAGAGATACTCAGAACCGATCATGACGGAACGGTAACATTTGTAACTGACGGTAATGTAATAAATATACATAAAGAAAGATAATAGAAAAAAGGGTCATTTACGACATGGTACAAAGCACCATTGTAAATGACCTTTTTAACACAAAAGATAAATTATTTATTAAGATATTTTGCTAAAATTGTTATTAAAACTATTATATAACAGCTTCTGTGGTTTTTAAGTATTTTTGTGTTTTTTTCTTTTTGTTTTTATTTTTTATAAAAAACACTTGACAAAAAGGAAAAAATATATTACAATGTGTAAAGTAATTTTCTTGACAGTCAAGTTTTGGGCTTGACAGATAGGGGGCAGTACGATGAAAGATCTAAGTGTATCGCTTCTTCTGGATTTTTACGGCAACCTGCTTCCCGAAAAGCAACTGTATATGATGGAACAGTACTATCAGGAGGATTTGTCTCTGTCTGAGATTGCAATGGATAGCGGTATAACAAGACAGGGTGTGCACGATAATATAAAGCGTGCAGCGGCAGAACTAAAGGAATATGAACGCAAATTGGGTCTTACTGAGAGGTTTGCCGATATCACCGAGTCTGCCAATCAAATAAGAGATATTGTCAATACTTTATCGGAGATTGATGAAGAATCATACCGAAAAATTTCTTCTCTTCTTGATAAAATAATAGACGAAGCATAAGCATACGGGGTTCGGCTCCCGTGTGCTTAAACAGAGGGGGGTTGACCTTTGGCATTCGAGAATTTGTCCGACAAACTTCAAAGTGCATTCAAAAAGTTAAGAGGCAAGGGTAAGATAAACGAATCCGATCTTAAAGCGGCAATGCGAGAGGTTAAACTTGCACTTCTGGAAGCAGATGTCAACTTCCGTGTTGTTAAGGATTTTATAAATTCCGTTTCGGAAAAGGCACTTGGTTCTAATGTGCTCGAGAGCCTTACCCCTGCACAACAGGTAATAAAAATAGTTAACGAAGAGCTTACGGTACTTATGGGAACAGAGGTTTCCAAATTAAATTTCGGCTCTCGTTCTCCTGCAGTTATTATGATGGTAGGTCTTCAGGGTGCAGGTAAAACCACAACAAGTGCCAAGATAGGCGGTATTCTTAAGAATAAGGGAAAAAGACCTATACTTGCCGCGTGCGATGTATACAGACCCGCCGCAAGAAAACAGCTCAAGGTAGTAGGAGAGCAGCTTGGTGTTCCCGTTTTTTCGATAGACGAATCCAATGATGCTGTTGAGATAGCAAAAAATGCAGTTGAACATGCAAAACACTACAAAAACGATGTGGTAATCATAGATACCGCGGGACGACTTCATCTCAACGAAGAGCTTATGGATGAGCTTCTTAAGATTAAGGAAGCGGTTAATCCGTCCGAAATTCTTCTTACAATAGATGCAATGACAGGTCAGGACGCTGTCAATGTTGCAGAGGCTTTTAACGAAAAGCTCGATATTACAGGCGTGGTTCTTACCAAGCTCGACGGCGATACCAGGGGCGGTGCGGCATTATCTGTAAGAGCAGTTACGGGAAAGCCGATTAAACTTGTCGGTCAGGGAGAAAAACTTACTGATCTGGACTTCTTCTATCCGGACAGAATGGCATCGAGAATTCTCGGTATGGGCGATATGCTCACACTCATAGATAAAGCTCAGGAGGCATTTGACGAAAAGCAGGCAAAGGAGCTTGAACAGAAAATTCGCCGAAATACATTTACGCTCGATGACTATCTTGACCAGATGAAGCAAATTCGCAAGATGGGTTCGTTTGCCGATATTCTCGGCATGCTCCCCGGAGTAAATAAGCAGGCATTAAACGGTGCAAATATAGACGAAAAAAAGATAGACCGCATACAGGCAATCATAACATCAATGACACCCAAGGAGAGAAACAATCCGGGGATTATAAATTACAGCCGAAAGAAGCGAATAGCTGACGGAAGCGGTACTAAGCTACAGGATGTAAATCAGTTTCTCAAGTCATTTGAGCAGATGCAAAAACTAATGAAACAATTTAGCGATCCGAAGAAGATGAAGCGCTCCATGGGCGGCTTCGGTAATTTCTTAAGATAGCAATTAAATATTGTTTATAAATTATTTTGGAGGTGAATTTTAATGGTTAAAATTCGTTTGAAGAGAATGGGTGCAAAGAAAGCTCCTTTCTACAGAGTAGTAGTTGCTGATTCAAGATATCCCAGAAACGGCAGATTTATCGAAGAAATTGGTACATTTGACCCCAAGACAGAGCCTTCTACAATCAAGATTGATGCAGAAAAGGCTAACAAGTGGCTTGCAACAGGTGCACAGCCTACTGATACTGTTAAGGAACTTCTCAAAATCAGTGGTATAATCAAATAATCATCGGGAGGATATGTCTTATGAAAGAGTTATTAGAATATATTGCAAAAGCTCTTGTTGACTTTCCAGATGATGTCACCGTTACAGAGGTTGACGGCGATCAGACCACCGTTCTTGAGCTTCGTGTCAACGAAGCCGATATGGGTAAGGTTATCGGTAAGCAGGGCAGAATTGCCAAGTCTATCCGTGCGCTTATCAAAGCGGCATCGGGCAGAGGCAGCAAGCGCGTTGTTGTCGAAATAGTTCAATAATTCAATTGAAAAGAGGCTGTAACAAAATGATTTTGGGCATATGATGGCCGCAGAGCGTTCATTTTGTTATAGTCTCTTTTTTAAGCAATTGTTTAGAGAGGTATATTATGGACAAACTGATTGATGTGGGACAGATAGTAAATACGCACGGACTTAAGGGTGAGGTAAAGGTTAATATAAGAACAGACTGCCCCGAGGTCTTTGAGCTTTTTGAATCGGTATATACAGATAATGGAACCGAATATGAGGTTAAAGGTGTCCGTTATCAAAAGGGATGCGTTCTTCTTAAACTCAAGGGCATAGACGATGTGGACAAAGCCGAAAGAATGAGGGGAACAGTAATCTATGCCAAGAGAGATATATTTTCTGATCTTCCTGAGGATACCTATCTTGTTGCGGACATTATAGGGCTTAAGGTCAGGGAGGCGCAAACCGAGTACGGCACGGTTACAGATGTGCTTACAACAGGAAGCAACGATGTCTATGCCGTAAAGGACCAAAACGGAAAAATGATATATATACCTGCAATAAAAAGTGTGGTTCAGGATATTGACACAGAGTCGGGATATATAGAAATAATTATGCCAAAAGGACTTATTGACTGATATGAGATTTCATGTACTTACACTCTTTCCCGAGATGTTTTCGGGCGTTTTGCACGACAGTATGCTTGGCAGAGCAGAAAAAAAGAGTATTATAGAATTTAATATAATAAATATAAGAGATTTTGCCGTAAATAAGCACAAGAGAGTAGATGATTATCCGTACGGCGGAGGAAGAGGCATGGTTATGCAGGCAGAGCCTATATATAATGCCTATAAGAGCATTTGCGATAATAATTCCGATACCAAGCCGTATGTAATATATATGTCGCCAAAGGGCAAGGTTTTCGATCAGAAAAAGGCTGTTATGCTAAGCAGTATGGAGGACCTTGTAATTCTTTGCGGTCACTACGAGGGAATAGACCAGAGAATAATAGACGAGATAGTGGATGAAGAGATATCAATAGGCGATTATGTTCTTACCGGCGGAGAGATACCTGCTATGGCAGTTATAGACTGCGTGAGCCGTATGGTTGAGGGAGTTCTTTCCAACGAGGACAGCTTTACCGATGAGTCGCACTATTCGGGACTTCTGGAATATCCGCATTATACAAGACCGCCTGTTTTTATGGGCAGGGAAGTGCCCGAGGTACTGCTGAGCGGAAATCACGCCTTGATTTCCAAGTGGCGAATGGAAAAATCCCTAGAAGAAACCGAAAAAAAGAGACCCGATATGATGGAAAAATACAAGAAAAATATTTTTGCAAAAAAATGAAAAAATGCTTGCATTTTCCATAGATTTGTGGTACAATACCTAATTGTATACGGGTGGTCCTCTGCAAATGATTTCATGAGGAAATCAAACAGTGCTTTGCAAGAACGCCTACGGAGAGAGGAGGATATAAATATGGATATTATTGAAAGCTTAACAAGTGCACAGTTAAGAACAGACCTTCCTGAGCTTTGCATAGGTGATACCGTTAAGGTTCATGTGCTTATCAAAGAAGGTTCCAGAGAAAGAATCCAGGTGTTTGAAGGAACAATCATTTCCAAGAAACACGGCGGTATTACAGAAACCTTTACTGTAAGAAGAATTTCTTACGGTGTAGGCGTGGAAAGAACTTTCCCTGTAAATTCTCCTAAGCTTGCCAAAATCGAAGTTGTCAGAAAAGGTAAAGTCAGAAGAGCTAAGCTCTACTACCTGCGTGACAGAGTCGGCAAGGCAACAAGAGTTAAAGAGAAAATATAACCACTTGTTTGTAAAGAGGACATGCGTGTCCTCTTTACACAACTGCGCACACAACGGCTATGGTCAAGGGATTGTCCATAGCTTTTAATTTTTAGACGCATTTGCGAGTATTTTAACAATGGGAGGTATATTATAATGGAAAACGAAGAAATTTTAGAACAGATAACAGAAGAAGTCCCCGCACCCAAAAAGAATTGGAAGAAGGAAGCACTTGATTGGACACTGTCTATTGCAATAGCAATAGTTATTGCACTTGTTATCCGCAATTTTGTTTTTACTATGGTTAAGGTAGAGGGCGAGAGCATGCATCCGACACTATCGGACGGCGATAAGCTTTTTACACGGATTATAGGATATTCCAAGCCGAGTCAGGGAGATATTATTATCTTTAACCCGCCTCTTGGCGAGAGCGACCGCAGTCCCAATAAGGATATTGCATATGTAAAGAGAGTTATTGCAACAGAGGGACAGACCGTAGATATTACCCCGTATGGAGAAATAACGGTTGACGGCGAGGTTCTTAAGGAGGACTATATTTCCGAAACGATAAAAACCGTTGCAGTTAACGGAACACAATTTCCGTTTGAGGTTCCAAAGGATACAGTATTTGTACTTGGAGATAACAGAAACCGAAGCCATGACAGCCGAAGCAGAGATGTAGGCGCAGTTCCGCTTGATAACATCATAGGCAAGGCACAGCTTAGGCTTTTACCCATCAGCAGTATAGGAACATTATATAAATAAGGATTGATATATATGGATATACAGTGGTATCCCGGTCATATGACCAAGACCCGAAGAATGATGGAAGAAAATCAAAAGCTCATAGATATAGTAGTTGAGCTTCTTGATGCCAGAATTCCCCTGAGCAGCCGAAATCCTGCAATTGACGAGATATTTCCGACAAAGCCCAGACTTGTTGTTCTCAACAAGTCGGATATAGCTGACCCCGTAATTACAAAAGAGTGGGAGAGATACTTTGCAGAAAAAGGCGTAAGTGTCAAAAGTATATCATCCACATCAGGAAAATCACTTAATGATATATTTTCGTCATGTAAGGAAGCGCTTAAGGATAAGATTGAGCATGACAGACAAAGAGGACTTGTAAACAGACCTGTCAAAATGATGGTCGTAGGAATACCAAATGTAGGCAAGTCATCGTTTATAAATAAGCTTTCGGGCAAAAAGAGTGCCGCAACAGGCGACAGACCCGGAGTAACAAGGGGAAAACAGTGGATTCGCCTTGCTAATTCATTTGAGCTTTTGGATACCCCGGGTATTCTCTGGCCCAAGTTTGAAGATGTCTCAGTAGGAGAAAAGCTGGCATTTACAGGAGCAATCAAGGATGAGATTATGGACATCGAGGAGATTGCAGTAAGACTTCTTGTTCTTCTCAGGGACAAATATCCTCAAAGCCTCAAAGAGAGATATAAGATGGATGACATAGACGGACTTGAGGGCTATGAGCTTCTTACACTTTTGGGAAAAAAGAGAGGCTTTGTTGTGTCGGGCGGAGAGATAGACACCGAGAGGGCAGCCAAGATACTTATGGATGAATTCCGTGCATCAAAGCTGGGTAAAATCTCACTCGAAAGACCTGCTGATTTTGATTTGGAGTGCTGAAGATGGATATGCTTGAATTTGAAAACAAATATTACGACAAGGGCTTAAAGTATATTGCAGGAGTTGATGAAGCGGGCAGAGGACCGCTTGCAGGTCCTGTTTTTGCCGCTGCCGTTATATTTGATAAAGACACAGTTATACCCGAAATAAATGATTCCAAAAAGCTTACCGAAAAAAAGCGTGAGGAATTATTTGATGTAATCATCAAAAAGGCTCTATGCTATAATATTGTGTCTGTTGACGAAAAGGAAATAGACCGCATCAATATCCTTAACGCCACATTAAAATGCTTTGAGCTTGCAGTATCAGGACTTACCATAACTCCCGATGTGGCACTTATAGACGGCAACAGATGCGGTAATATGCCGGTTGAGTACGAAACCATAGTCAAAGGCGATGCAAAAAGTATGTCCGTTGCCGCAGCATCAATACTTGCAAAGGTGTCAAGGGACAGATATATTACAGAGCTAGATAAAGTCTATCCCGAGTATAACTTCAAAAAGCACAAGGGCTACGGCACAAAGGAGCACAGAGAGGCAATAGCAAAATACGGTCCGTGCCCCATACACCGCATGACATTTGGCGGAGTAAGCAGTTGCGTCAGTACACAAACACGCCAAAAACAAGTAAAATAGCCATTTCTCATCGTCCGCGGTCCGGAGATACAGAAGTATTTCTGCACCCTTCCGCCTTGATAAATAGCTATTTTATCTTGTTTTGGGTTCAAAGAATTTTCGGTGCTGTGTTTTTGCGTCAATGCGAGGCAAAAACACAGCAAATGCTTGACGCATTTGCGAGTATTTTAACAAAGCAGTGGCGTAAAAACACGTACCTAAAACATGTTTGGGTACTGACGCAACTGCTAAAGGGAGCATGTACGATGAATACCCATCTTGCAGGGAAAAAAGGCGAGGATATCGCAGTAGAATATCTTGAGGAAAATGGATATAATATATTAAAAAGAAACTACAGAGCCGCAGGGGGCGAGATAGACATTATTGCAAAGAAAGGCACACATCTTGCATTTGTAGAGGTTAAATCACGCAGAAACAGTGCCTACGGTCTTCCGTCCGATGCGGTTGATTTTCATAAGAAGCGCAAAATAATACAATGTGCCAGAGCATTTATAATGCGGTACAATCAATATGAGGATATTTCTTTTGATGTTTGCGAAATATATACCGAGGACAGAACCATCAACTATATAGAATGTGCTTTTGATGCATAAAACTGGCAATTTTCAACATCAAAATTTCAAAACCTCAAATTTTTTTGCCCAAAAAGGCGAAAATTAACTAAAAATTGAAATTTTTCCTTCGCAAACTTGCATTTCTGCTTTTTCTATGATAGAATGGTAAAGTATTATAATATATCTGTGATAAGTGGAGGAACATTTAATGGAAATTTCAAAAAAATTCAAGGCTATTTCACCTTCGCCCACACTGCTTATAGATTCCAAATTCAAGCAGATGAAAGCAGAAGGTATGGATGTTGTAGGATTCGGTGCAGGCGAGCCTGACTTTGATACACCTCAGCATATTAAGGAAGCGGCAATCAATGCCATTAACGAAGGTTTTACAAAATATACACCTGCTTCGGGAACTCTGGAGCTGAAAAAAGCAATATGCGAAAAGTTCTTAAGCGATAACGGTCTTAGTTATCTTCCCGAAAATATAGTAGTAAGCAACGGTGCCAAGCATTCGCTTATCAATACCTTCGGAGCTATATTAAATCCCGGAGACGAGGTTATAATTCCCGCTCCCTATTGGGTGAGCTATCCCGAGATGGTTAAGTATTGTGACGGTGTTCCCGTTGTGCTTTATACCAAGGAAGAGAACGGATTTAAGTTTTCTGCAGAAGATTTCAAGGCTTCTATAACAGATAAGACGCGTGCAATAGTTCTCAACAGTCCCTCAAATCCTACAGGTATGGTATATACCCGCGAGGAGCTTAAAGCAATTGCAGAGGTAGCTGTAGAGAATAATATATATGTTGTGTCCGATGAAATATATGAATATCTTGTATATGACGGAGCAGAGCATGTGAGCATAGCATCGCTTGGAGATAAGATAAAGGACCTTACAATCATTATCAACGGAGTATCCAAGACATATGCAATGACAGGATGGAGAATAGGATATACAGCATCAAATGCTACTATAGCAAAGGCGATGAGCAATGTTCAGAGCCATACCACATCCAACCCGAATTCTATTGCACAGGCTGCAACCGTTGCAGCATTAAAGGGTCCCAAGGATGACCTCGAAATGATGATTAAAGCGTTTGACGAAAGACGCAAATATATGGCAGACAGAATAAATTCAATAGACGGTGTGAGCTGTCTTACACCCAAGGGTGCATTTTATGTTATGATGAACATAAGTGCCCTCAAAGGCAAAAAAATCGCAGGCAGAGTAATAGAAACTGCGGATGATTTTGCAGGAGTATTCCTTGATGAAGAGCTTGTTGCAGTTGTACCGGGCAACGGATTTGATGCACCGGATTATGTACGCTGGTCATATGCAACAAGTCTGGATAATATCAAAGAAGGTATTGACAGATTGGAGAGACTTCTCGCAAAGTAAAAACCAACGGAGGACTTTTGGTATATGACAAAATTTTATGTGGTTCGTCACGGACAGAGTCTTGGCAACTTGCTTCGCAAATTTTTTGGTCATACAGATCATGGCATGACAGAGCTTGGCCACAGTCAGGGAAAGAAGACGGGCGAGTATCTTAAGGATAAGGGGATAGAAGCACTCTATTCCAGCGACCTTCCCCGTGCACTTGATACTGCAAGGCATATCGGAGCAGAAATCGGTCTTGAGCCTACAGCATATACCGAACTTCGGGAGATTTATGCAGGCGAGTGGGAAGGAAGGTATTTTGACGAGCTGCTTGAAAAATACCCCAACTACAAAAATGTGTGGAAGGAAGATATAGGCAGAGTTGTCTGCGACGGGGGAGAAAGTGCCTCGGAGCTTCTGGAAAGGTCAAAACGCATTTTTGAGGAGATTGCAATAAACAATCCCGACAGGGCTGTATGCGTGGCCACACATGCAACGGTAATAAGGGTTATGTGTTGCCTGTGGCAGGATAGACCCCTTGAGGATGCCAAAGATATCCCATGGGTAAGTAATGCTTCAGTGACGGAGGTTACATATGACGGCGGCAAGTGGCATCTTGAGGTTATGGGATACGATAAGCATCTGGATGACCTTGTTTCTGTTCTTCCTGCAAATGTTTAAGCCTCGAGCAATAAACTATTTTACGGATTCTCTGTATTTTTTTGACTATTATTATATCATGAAATTTGATAAAATAAAGATATAAATACAAAGGGAGAATTCAATTATGCGTAGCTTGCGAATTTTTTTGAAAAACTATTGACAAATCATATTTTGGGGAGTATAATATACATTAAATTTGAATATCACAAAAATGACTGTGACGAGGACGGTCGGATTGTGAAGCCTTGAGAGAGTTGCCGTGTGGTGCGAGGCAATGGCGGAGCCTTCCAATGACTTATCACCTCTGAGTTGGAGGACCGAAAGGTTTATACTTAGTAGACTCCTTCCGTAATGCTGCGTAAAGGCAAAGGGCTTGCTAGAGCTCGGTAAGTGACGGAACATTTGTATTTCCGTAATTTGAGTGGTACCGCGGGTTATTTATAACTCGTCTCAAAGATAACTTTGAGACGAGTTTTTTGTTTTATTCAGATTTGTAATCACCAAAAAAGTCGTGATCGAAAGGAGACAAAACAATGGATTACAGTTTGAGGGAAGTAGCAGGCAGAATCAAGGACCTGCGTGAAGCAAAAGGTTATACACAGGAAGAACTTGCAAGGCTTACCGGTGTATCAACAGAGGATTACAAGGCGTTAGAGATGGGCGAAACAGATTTCAGCTTCACATTCATATATAAATGTGCTAAAGCATGCGGTGTTGAGGTTGTTGATTTGCTCGAGGGAACAAGCAGTACCCTTACATCTTTTGCAATCACAAGAAAAGGCGAGGGACTTAAAATTTTAAAGAAGCACGGTGTTGAATACAATAACCTTGCTCCTAAATTCAAAGATAAACTGGCAGAACCCTTCCTTGTTAAATTTCCTTATCTCGAAGAGGAACAGAATACTCCGATTCAGTTGAACTCGCACAACGGTCAGGAATTTGATGTTATTGTCAAGGGTTCACTTAAGGTTCAGGTTGGAAATCATGTAGATATTCTTCATGAAGGAGACTCTATTTTCTATAACAGCATCATACCTCACGGTATGGTTGCAGTATCCGAGGGCGGATGTGAATTTCATGCGGTTGTATTAAATCCTCAGGACGGACTGGTGAGTGAAGAATACCCCGAAGCACCGATGATTGCTGCTAAGGTTGCTGCCAAAAAAGCAAAATCCGAAACCGTTGCAGATAAATTCATCGAATCATTTTATGATGATAACGGTGTATTTAGCGGCATCGCATTCAAAAATGAAGATAAATTCAATTTTGCATTTGACTGCGTTGACGCAATTGCCCAAAAGAATCCGGACAAGCTCGCGATGATGTGGATTGCAAATGACAAAACAGACAGACGCTTTACATTCAGCGATATGAAAAAGTATTCTGCAAAAACCGCAAACTACTTTGAGTCACTTGGTATTAAAAAAGGCGATACAGTAATGCTCGTATTAAAGAGACATTATCAGTTCTGGTTCTGTATGCTTGCACTTCATAAAATCGGTGCTATCGCAATCCCGGCAACCAACCAGCTTGTAGAGCATGACTTTGATTACAGATATAAAGCCGCTAGGGTAAAAGCTATTGTATGTACTGCAGACGGAGAGGTTTCCGATGAAGCAGAAAAGGCAGCAGCAAACTATCCTGATATGGTTAAGGTTTTGGTCGGCGGCAATAAAGATGGATGGAACGATTTTAATGTTGAAATGGAACGCTTCAGCACTCATTTTGACCGTACAGAAAATACACCTTGCGGAAATGATCCGATGCTTATGCTTTTTACATCAGGAACAACAGGCTATCCGCGTATCGCAACACATTCATACAAATATGCACTCGGTCATTATCCTACAGCAAAGCATTGGCATAATGTAAACCCCGATGGTCTTCACTTTACAATTTCCGACACAGGCTGGGGCAAAGCTCTCTGGGGTAAGCTTTACGGTCAATGGCTCTGCGAAGCAGGTATATTTACTTATGACTTTGACCGCTTTCATTCAGAAGATATTCTTCCGATGTTTGCAAAGTACAATATCACAACCTTCTGTGCACCGCCTACAATGTACAGATTCTTCATCAAGGAAGATTTGTCAAAGTATGACCTTTCTTCTATCGAGTATGCAACAACAGCAGGCGAGGCATTGAATCCCGAAGTATTCAATCAGTTCAAGAGGGCAACAGGACTTACAATCATGGAAGGCTTCGGTCAGACCGAAACAACACTTTCTATCGCAAACTTTGTTGGCTCCACACCGAAAATCGGTTCTATGGGCAGACCTAGTCCGCTATATGATGTAGTTGTTCTTGATCCTGACGGAAACGAATGTAAGACAGGTGATGCAGGCGAAATCTGTATCCGTGTAAAAGATGAAGTTCCTTGCGGACTCTTCATCGGATATTATCTTGATGAGGAAAAAACAAACGAAGTATGGCATGACGGATACTACCACACAGGCGACCAGGCAACAATGGACGAGGACGGATACCTCTGGTATGTAGGCCGTATAGATGATGTTATCAAGTCATCAGGTTACCGCATCGGTCCCTTTGAAATCGAGAGCGTTATCATGGAGCTTCCTTATGTTCTGGAATGTGCAATCACTCCCGTTCCCGATGAGGTTCGCGGTCAGATTGTAAAGGCTACCGTGGTGCTTGTTAAGGGTACTGTCGCAACGGAAGAACTGAAAAAAGAAATTCAGGAATATGTAAAGACCCACACTGCTCCTTACAAATATCCCAGAATTGTTGAGTTTGTGGATGAGCTTCCCAAAACCATCAGCGGTAAGGTAAGACGAGTAGAAATCCGTAAAAACGACCTCGAGAAAATGAATAAGTAATATTTATATAATTTTGAAAATTATATTTCCAAAAACCATTGACTTTTTTGATGGAAAGTGATATAATTCAAACAAATTTAATAATGTAACACATAATAAATGCGATTGAGCAGAAACAAGTAAGCTTGGGAAGATCCTTAAGAGAGTTGCCGTTTGGTGCGAGGCAATGGTGATGCCCTTGACGAATTCCTTCTGTTAGCAGTGCACTGAACAAGACAAGTCTTAAGTAGGAGGCAACGGTTATTCCCGTCATAGAACTAAGGTATGTTAGTACCTGACAAGGTCGCTACCGTGAGATAGCGGCGAACTGAGGTGGTACCACGGAAATGTTATTTTCGTCCTCTGTATCCTTAACAGGATTGCAGAGGACTTTTTATTTTCCAGGATTGCAAACCTGTTTTAACAAATTTTTATGTAATGGAAAGGATGAACAAAAATGTCTCAAAACTACTACCAGAAAGAGATTGAAACCATGCCCGTCTCCGAAATGAAGAGGCTTCAATCAGAAAAATTAATAAAGCAGGTTAAGCATGTTTATGAAAATGTGCCTTATTACCGCAACCTTATGGATAAAAAGGGTGTTAAACCCGAAGATATTAAAGGAACCCGCGATTTACATAAGCTGCCGTTCCTTACAAAAGCAGATTTAAGAGATGCCTACCCCTATGGCTTACTTGCAAAGCCTCTTGAGGATTGTGTGCGTATTCACTCCACTTCAGGTACAACAGGGCGCCGTGTAGTTGCTTTTTATACACAAAATGATGTAGACCTTTGGGAAGATTGCTGCGCCCGTGCAATCGTTGCGGCAGGCGGAAGCAATAAGGATGTATGTCAGGTAGCTTACGGATACGGTCTGTTTACAGGCGGTTTTGGTCTTAACGGAGGTTCACACAAGGTTGGATGTCTTACACTTCCGATGTCCTCGGGCAATACCGAGCGTCAGATTCAGTTTATGACAGACCTTGGTGCAACAATCCTTTGCTGTACTCCCTCTTATGCGGCATATATAGGCGAAACATTAAAGGAACAGGGATATAAACCTGAGGATATTCCTCTTAGGTCAGGTATCTTCGGAGCAGAACCCTGGACGGAAGAAATGCGCAGAGGTATTGAAGAGACACTTGGTATAAAGGCCTATGATATATATGGTCTTACAGAAACAAGCGGTCCGGGAGTAGCCTTCGAGTGCAGCGAACAGTCAGGTATGCACATCAACGAAGACCACTTCATTGCGGAGATTATAGACCCCGATACAGGTGAAGTGCTTCCTGAGGGCGAAAAGGGAGAATTAGTATTTACTTCTCTTGACAAAGAAGCATTCCCTCTTTTAAGATACAGAACAAGAGATATTTGTGTCCTTTCAAGAAAGAAATGTTCCTGTGGCAGAACACTTATCAAAATGGCAAAACCCATGGGCAGAACAGACGATATGCTCATTATCAGAGGCGTTAATGTATTGCCAAGCCAGATAGAAACTGTTCTTCTTAACGAAGGCTATCAGCCGAACTATCAGATTATTGTTGACAGAGCAAATAACACAGATATCTTTGAGGTAAGTGTGGAAATGTCACCCGAACAGTTCACAGACAAAGTAAGCCATGTTCTCAAAATGGAAAAAGCTCTTTCAAATGCTATGAAGACAATGCTGGGTATCAATCCTACAGTACATCTTGTAGCACCCAAGAGCATTGCAAGAAGTGAGGGCAAAGCAGTTCGTGTTATCGATAAGCGTAAGTTGATTTAAGGAGGGAGATTTGAAAATGGCTATTAAACAGTTAACGGTATTTGTTCAGAACCGAAAAGGTTCAATTGTTTCGGTTACAGATATTCTTGCAAAGAATAATGTGAATATCAGGGCACTTTCCATTGCAGAAACAGAAGAATTCGGTATTCTCCGTCTTATCGTAAATGACGAGAATGCGGCAGAAAAAGTGCTCGGACAGCAGGGATATCTTATTAAGGTGGTTGATGTAGTGGGTGTTAAAATCGGTGACGAACCCGGCAAACTCACCGCTGCCCTTGATGTACTTGATAAGGCAGACATCAATGTTGAATATCTCTATGCTTTCATGACCCGTACCGAAAAGCACGCTTATGTTGTTTTGAGGGTAGAAAATAATGAAAAAGCGGAATCGGCACTTACAGCTGCAGGGTTTAAGCTTATTGCAGAAGCAGATGTTTGTAAACTTTAGTGGGTTTTAGAATTTTCTTGGAGTTTTATGCATAAATAATATTTTAAAACCTCACTTGTAAGCAAAAGATACAAGTGGGGTTTTCTTTTGAAAGGAATATTGGAGATGTCAAATAAGCTAGATGAAGCACGAAGTATTATAAACGAGGTAGATTTTCAAATGGCAGAGCTTTTTGTCAAGAGAATGAGGGCTGTCGAAACGGTTTATGAATATAAAAAGGAATTGGGTCTCCCCGTTTCGGATCAAAATCGTGAAGATGCAGTTGTTGAAAAAAACTCAGCATTGATTGAAGATGAGGTATTAAAGGGCTATTATATTGACTACATAAAACATCTCATGTCGGTATCAAGAGCATATCAATATCGAATGCAGTCAGGACTTAAGGTTGCATACAGCGGTGTAGAAGGTGCCTTTGCTCACATTGCGGCAGGAAGGATATTCCCTGACAGCAACAAGGTATCATATCGTGATTTTAAATCTGCTTATGATTCCGTGGTAAGCGGAGAAAGCGATGTGGCAGTTCTTCCGATTGAAAACAGCTATGCGGGAGAGGTCGGACAGACCATTGACCTCATATTTTCGGGCGGACTTTTCATAAATGGAATTTATGAGCTGGAAATTCATCAAAATTTATTAGCTCTCCCCGATGCAACTGTAGATGATATCAAAAAGGTAACAAGTCATCCGCAGGCACTCAGTCAATGCCACGATTATATTACCCTTCACGGATTTGATACAGAGGAAGCAAATAATACCGCGGTTGCCGCCAAAGCCGTTGCAGAGATGAATGACAAATCTCTCGGTGCTATTGCAAGTGTAGAAACAGCAGAGATTTACGGTCTTAAGGTCTTGGAAACGAATATAAATAAAAGCGGAGAAAATACCACTCGATTTGCTGTACTTTCAAAAGTAAGAGCAAACTCTCCATCGCTTTCAAACTCCGTTCTGATGTTTACTGTTAAGAACGAAGCAGGTTCTCTGGCAAATGCTATCAGTATTATCGGTAAATACGGCTACAATATGACAGCTCTCAGAAGCAGACCTCTCAGGAAACATTCATGGCAATATTATTTCTATATAGAGATTGACGGAACATGCGAGACCATCGAGGGCAAAAAAATGATTGAAGAATTAAACAAGGTTTGCGACAAGCTCAAAGTTGCAGGAACATTTGCACCGCATAGTGAGATATGAGGGAGTTTGATATGAACATACACATTGAATTAAAGGAAAACAGTTATGATATAATTGTTGAAAGAGGAATTCTTGCACGGGTAGGAGAAAATATAAATTTACAAAGAAGAGTTCTTATTGTTACGGATTCCGGTGTCCCCGAAATTTATTCACAGACAGTTGCAGGACAGTGCAAACAACCTGTTATCTGCACAGTCCAATCGGGCGAGGGTTCAAAAAGTATCGAAATGTTTGAAACACTTCTTCAAAAAATGCTTGATAATAATTTTTCAAGAAATGATTGTGTTGTAGCCGTTGGAGGCGGAGTTGTGGGTGACCTTTCGGGATTTGCGGCATCAGCGTATATGAGGGGCATAGACTTCTATAACATCCCGACAACACTTCTTTCGCAGATTGATTCATCTATAGGCGGAAAGACAGCTATAAATTTCGGAAATGTAAAAAATATCGTAGGCGCCTTTTATCAGCCCAAAAAGGTTTTGATTGACTCGGAGCTTTTGAAAACACTTCCCGAAAGACAAATTTCAAACGGGCTTGCCGAAGCAATTAAAATGGCGCTTACTTCCGATAGTGAGCTTTTTGAAATGTTCGAATTCAAAGATATTAAGGAAAATATTGACGAAATCATAGTTCGTTCTCTTAATATCAAAAAGAATGTTGTTGAGCAGGATGAAAAGGAATCGGGACTTAGAAAAATACTTAATTTTGGTCATACAATCGGTCACGGTATCGAAAGCAGTGAAAACATGACAGAGCTTTATCATGGAGAATGTGTTGCTCTCGGACTTATACCTATGTGTGATGAAAAAATAAGAGCGAGAGTAATCGGAGTTCTTAAAAAATGCAATCTGTACAACATGATTGAATTTGATTGGAATAAGATTTGCGAGGCGGCATTTCATGATAAAAAAGCAGATGGTGAATTTGTTACTGTAACAACCGTATCGGATGTAGGATGCTTTGAACTGAAAACAATGAAATGCAGTGAAGTAATAGAATTGGCGAAAAGCTGTTTTGAGGGGTGATATGATGAAAAACACATTTGGAACAAGCGTGGCTGTTACCATTTTTGGCGAGAGCCACGGAGAATATATAGGAGCAGTTATTGACGGATTAGCCCCCGGGATAGATGTAAATGAGGAATATTTAGGGCATATGCTTTTCTTAAGAAGACCTGACGGAAAGATTTCAACACCGAGAAAAGAAAAAGATGAATTCAAAATTGTAAGCGGTGTTATAAACGGAACAACCACCGGAACACCTATTACTATCCTGATACCCAATGAGAATGTAAAAAGCGGTGATTATTCCCAGATGAGTACGGTTGCAAGACCATCTCATGCAGATTATACTGCAGAGTGCAAATATCACGGCTTTCAGGATTTCCGCGGGGGAGGACATTTCAGCGGTAGGATAACTGCGGCACTTGTTGCAGCAGGTGCAATATGCAAGTATGCATTGGAACAAAAAGGCATTTATATCGGCACACATGTAAAGAAGTGTGCAGGAATTTCGGACAGAGATTTTGGCGATTTACTATCCGATATTAAATATCTAAATCAAAAATCATTTGCAGTTTTAGCAGAACCCCGCATAGAAGAAATGACAAATGCAATTATGGAAGCATCGTCAAATGGCGATAGCGTCGGAGGCGTTTTGGAAACTGCAATTTGCGGTATGCCCGAAGGAGTGGGAGAGCCTTGGTTCGATTCTGTAGAAAGCCAGCTTTCGCACATGATGTTTTCTATTCCGGCTGTTAAGGGAATAGAGTTCGGTGCAGGCTTTAAAATTGCGGATATGAAAGGCTCGGAAGCTAACGATACGATGAGAATTGAAAACGATAAGATTATAACTTCTACCAACAACAACGGAGGAATAAACGGCGGCATTACAAATGGTATGCCAATCATTTTCCGAACTGCTGTCAAGCCAACACCTACAATATTCAAGCCCCAAAATACAGTTGATTTTAAAAATATGACCGAAACTGTTTTAGAACCAAAAGGCAGACACGATCCTGCTATTGTGCATAGGGCGAGAGTTGTACAGGATGCGGCATCAGCAATTGTGATTTGTGATGCGCTCAGCTTAAGATATGGTACGGATTGGTTGAGGTGATAATATGTTACTTACACCAAGACTTGCAAAGATAGCTTCTCTTGTTCCCAAAGGCTCTGTTCTTGCAGATATAGGAACAGATCATGGATACATACCGTGTTACTGCGTAAAGAATAATATATGTCCCCGTGCTCTTGCCATGGATATCAATCAGGGACCGCTTGATAATGCCAGGGATACGGTTACTTCCGAGGGACTTACAAATCATGTAGAGCTTCGTTTGTCCGACGGCATGAATAAGCTGAATTACGGCGAGGCAGATACCGTTGTAATTGCTGGAATGGGCGGACTTCTTATCAAATCCATACTTGAGAACGATAAGGATAAGCTAAAGGACGGTACATGCCTTATTCTTCAGCCAATGCTTGCACAAAAGGAATTAAGAAAGTATCTCTATGATAACGATATGTCTGTTGAAAACGAGTATCTTGCTCTTGAGGGCAGTAAGATATATAATATAATCCTGGCACGGAAGGGATACCGTTACAATCCCTCACCAAGAGATATAATAATCGGCAGAAATATAAGAGAAAACAGCAAGGATATATTTGAAAAATACAGAGACAGGGAAGTTTCTGTGCGTAACAAAATTTTGTCTGGACTTTGCAAGGCTTCATCACGGGACGAGACGGCAATTGAGACGGCACAATATGAACTGGAAATGTTTACTAAGGAGGGGACAAATTGTGAAAATTAAAGAATTTGCACAAATATTTGAGACGGACTTTCCTCTGAGCTATGCTTTTGACGGAGACAATGTCGGACTTCTTGTTGGAGACAGAGAAACAGAAATTTCAAAAATTCTTGTATGCTGCGATGTTGATTATTCCGTTGTAGAGGAGGCGGTTTCCAAGGGATGCAATCTTATATTAAGCCATCACCCCGTTATGTTCCGAACTGTAAACCGCATGACAGAATCGGAGCCTGAGCAAAGAGCAATCCGCCTTGCAATAAAAGAGGATATAGCAATATATAGCGCCCACACCAATCTTGACAGCGG
>JAZSFO010000042.1:0-10260 GCA_045532255.1 Clostridia bacterium
CTCTTGCCGATAAGCGACCTTCTGAATGCTTCTATACTCGCATTTACCATAATATATCATCTCCAAAATCTTCAATCCTTTTTTCTTTTGAACTGCATTATACCTATAACAAAAAGAAATACTCCGAATATCCTTTTTATTACATTAGTGCTTATAATTGAGGCAATCTCCGAGCCTATAAGTGCTCCGGGGATGCCTGATATTATCATAATCAGTGCAGATGCCCTGTCAAGTCTTTTTTCCCGAAAGTGGATAATCAGTGCACAAATTGCAACAGGAATAAAATAAATGAGGTTGATAAACTGTGCATCCTTTTGACCGATATCAAAAAACGAGGTGAGAACAGGTATCAGTATTGCACCTCCGCCGATACCCATACCGCCTATCGCACCCGAAAGCATACTTGCAAGAAAAAGCATCAGCCAATCACCATCCTGACTGCCGCCAGTATAATAAAGCAGCCGAAAATCTTTTTCAGCACATGGCCTTTCATACGCTTCATAAATCTTGCACCCAAAAAGCTCCCTATAGTGCCTGCAATACATACCTTGGTAATTACACTCATATCGGTTCTCGCAAATCCGAGGTAGCGGAATATACTTACTAAAGCAAGGGGTGCTATAACGGCAACTGCCGTTGCATGTGCCTTCTTGGCAGGCAGTGATGCATACTTTTCCAGACACGGCACAACAATCATACCGCCACCCGAACCAAACAGTCCGTTGCATATACCTGCCGAAAATCCCGACAGGATAAGTTTATATTTGTGTTTCATACAATCACTCCTTTTTGTGATTAATATTTGGAAACACAAATAAATATATACAAAAAGAGACCTGAAAAAGTCCCTTTCCTAAAAAATATTATACCCCGCAATGCCGTGTAAAAAGGATATATTTTTAACCTGCCTTCGCAGGTGGACTCCGCCCGAATACTTATTGTTTCCCGGTCTTACGGAAACAAAGTCCTGCCGGGTATACAGCCATATCCGGAGATTGGGATTCCGTTTCATCTTTGTTGGTTAAAATAATCCCAGTCACGAACACCGCAGGGTATAAGGAATTTCAAACCTCTTATATCAGTCTGCAAAATCAAACAAATCTCTGCATCTGTCCTTAAACATTTCAAAAGCCTTGTCAAGCTCTTCGTCGCTTTCTATCTGTGTGAGGACTGTCTCATCGTCGTCCTCGCTCTCAATACGCATGATAAGAACCTCGTCGTCCTCGTCTGCCTCGGGCTGTTCGGGAGGAATAAGTGCAATATACTTGTTTCCTTCCAGTTCGAAAGAGTCTGCGATTTCAAAATCAAAGCTCTCTCCGTTCTCTCCTGCCAATGTGATGATATTCTGTTCTTCCATATTCATTCTCCTCGCTTAATATAATCCAGGTAACTTTGAAGTATAATAGATGCTGCTACCGTATCGATAACATTTTTTCTGTCCTTTCCCCGAGTGTTTGTGACATTGAGTATCCCTGCCGCCTGAACGGTGGTAAGTCTCTCGTCCCACAAAACAATCTCTGTGTCGGGAAGTCTTGACACAAGGTCATTTCGAAAAGCCTCGGTAACCTCTGCCCTGTCGCCCGAAGTACCGTTAAGGTTTTTTGGCATACCGAGGACAATTTTGGTTACATTATGCTCGCAAGCCAATGCTACAAGGTTATCAAGCATTTTTGAATACACCTTGTTGGGCAGGGTTGTAAGTCCCTGCGCTGTAATTCCAAGCGGATCGGAAAGTGCTATGCCCACTCTGGAATCACCGTAATCAATGCCCATAATTCTCATGTTTTTAATCTCCGTATTATTATATTACCATATATTTAATAATATTTCAATTAAAAAATATTGTCAAGTCTTATTTTTTCTCTTTCGTACAAATCCTCCAGCAGAAGAGCCGCCTTTTTGAAGGTATAAAGTGCCCTTTCCTTGTCTCCTATACGGATATAATCGTAACCCATAAGAATATTCTCATCTACCTGCATTATGATGGTATGACTGCATATATAAAACAATATTTTCTTTTTCTCTTTCCATTTATCAAGGGTCCTCGCATAATACTTTTCTGCATTATCTTCATCTATATGCTCCTCTGCCTTCTTTATGGAATCAACTAAGTTTTCGGTGCGGCTCTTTACCGCATGATTTCCAACTGCAAAGAGTGTCACAAGAAGGCACAAAATAATAATTGTCACTATTTCATTTTTCATTTTTCTCTTCCTTTTTTTGCAAGAATATGCTACCGTCTCCGTCCTCCGAGAGAACAAAAACATCCTCTGCGGATTTTATTCCGTTGTTTTTCAGGATTTTTTTGACCCAATCTTCGTTTTTGCCCATTCGTTTAAGCTCGCTCAATCGGATTTTTCCGTCCGAAATATATATAGGCGGTATTATTGTCTGATTTGTTTTGATATCAAAATCACCCGTAACCGTCGGGGTTGCCTCGCTTTTGGGCACAACCGATATGCTTCCCTCTGTTTCAAGAACAACTATATCTATATCGGACAGGCTGAAATATCCCTGCTTTCTGAGTTCTTCCATAAGATCATCAATATTCATTCTTGCATGCGTCATTTCCTCGCGGTTGAGCTTTCCGTCTTTTATAAGTATCTGCGGTTTCCCGCTGAGAATTACCCTTATCTTTTCGCTCTTAAGACACACAAACGACAGCAAAACCTCGCATATTACAAGGGTAAAAATGGGTACAATACCGTAGAGCAGCGGAACAGACACATCGCTCATGGGAAGTGTGGCAAGGTCGGATATCATTATGGCAACAACAAGCTCGGACGGCTGAAGCTCGCCTATCTGCCTTTTTCCCATTATTCTCAGCGAAAAAACGACGAGTCCATATACAATTATGGTCCTCAAAAACAAAATAATCATATAAAACACCGTTTTCATCATAAATTTCTTAATATTGTTACTTTACAGAATGAATTTTATGTGTTAAAATTATAGTAATATTATGTAAGGAGTGATAATTTTGGCTAAGAAAAAAGAACAGACTTCCCTCATATACAAAAACAGACCGCTTGTGAAAAGAGGCAATACAGTTATCTACGGTGATATTTCCGACGATTACTATGTATGCATAGAAATACTTGATACGGAAAGCCATCAGGATATGGAGCTTGCAACAGATGTTGTAGTATCTCTTATGGCAAACGGCAGAGTAGAAAAGAAGGCCGAGAGAGAGGGACTTTACAGGGCACTCGATATAGGTGCATACTGGCTTGAAGAAGCTATGAATGCCTGAGTTTGTTTCTTCGTCAATTATCAGTATTGGCGAAGAAATTTTTGTTAAATTAGTATTTAGGAGGCTACATCCATGGATTGCTCACAAAATCTTACAATGCTTATGGACTTCTATGAGCTTACAATGTCCAACGGTTACTTTAAGCACGGAATGAAGGACAAGGTTGCCTGCTTTGATATGTTCTTTCGCAAAATTCCCGATGGCGGCGGTTTTGCAATAATGGCAGGTGTAAGTCAGCTTGTTGACTACATCAAAAACCTTTCGTTCTCTGAGGATGATATCAAATATCTCGAAAGCAAAAACATGTTTTCCAAGGAATTTCTTGATTACCTGCGAAACTTTAAGTTTTCCTGCGATATATATGCAATTCCCGAGGGAACACCCATCTTCCCCGGTGAGCCTATAGTTAAGGTAATCGGACCTGTTATAGAAGCACAGCTTATAGAAACAATGGTTCTTATAACCATAAACCATCAGTGCCTTATTGCAACTAAGGCAAACCGTATTGTGCGTGCAGCAAAGGGCCGTCCCGTAATGGAATTCGGTTCAAGGCGTGCACAGGGAAGCACAGGAGCGGTTAACGGAGCGCGTGCCGCATATATTGCGGGCTGTGTGGGTACGGCATGTACACTTGCAGACAAAAACTACTCCATCCCTGCAATGGGAACAATGGCTCACAGCTGGATACAGCTCTTCGATACGGAATATGAAGCGTTTCTGGCATATGCAAAGACATATCCCGATGCATGCACACTTCTTATAGACACCTACAATGTAATGAAATCGGGTCTTCCCAATGCAATAAAAGTATTTAAGGAATATCTTATACCAAACGGACACAAGCCTGTCGGTGTAAGAATAGACAGCGGTGATATAGCCTATTTGTCGCGTAAGGTACGCGCATCTCTTGACGAGGCAGGTCTTGAATGTGTAAAGATTGTTGCATCAAACTCGCTTGACGAGTATATAATAAGAGACCTCATTCATCAGGAAGCATGCATAGACTCATTCGGTGTCGGCGAAAGACTTATTACATCAAGGAGCGAGCCAGTGTTTGGCGGAGTTTACAAGCTTGCATCCGTGTATGATGGTAACGGCACAGAAATACCCAGAATAAAGCTTAGCGAAAACACCGTAAAGATAACAAACCCCTGCAACAAAAAGGTTGTGAGATTTTATTCCAAGGAAAATGGCAAGGCTCTTGCAGACCTTCTTATGCTTGAGGGCGAACCTCTTCCTGACGGAGCAGACTATGAAATATTTGACCCCGACCACACATGGAAGCGAAAGGTTATTACAAACTACACCGTAAGAGAGCTTATGGTTCCTATATTCAAATCGGGCGAGTATATATATGACGAGCCGTCAATTGACGAAATACAAAAATACTGTCTGGACGAAGTAAACAATCTGTGGAACGAGGTAAAGAGATTTGAAAATCCACATTCCTACTATGTTGATTTGTCCGAAAAGCTGTGGAGTATAAAAACAAATCTTCTCAGCAAACACAAAAATTAACTACGCGAGGTGTAATTACTTGAAAACCTTAACCTTTAAGGGCGGCCTGCACCCCAATGACCACAAGGCAGAAACTGCAGGTTGTGCTATCAGGGATATTCCCGCATCTGATATAATGGTATACCCTGTTCAGCAGCATATAGGTGCACCCTGCACACCGATAGTTAAAGCAGGCGAGCGTGTCCTTGTCGGACAGAAAATAGCCGACAGCGACGCCTTTGTTTCCGCACCCATACACAGCACCGTGTCGGGAACTGTCCTCGCCATTGAGCCGAGACTCCATCCCAACGGCAGAATGGTTACAAGCATTGTAGTGGAAAATGACTTTTTGTACGAAACTGTCGATGATATATATGAACACAAGGATGTATCATCTCTCAGTAAGGAAGAAAAGCTGAAAATAATCCGTGACTTAGGACTCGTAGGTCTCGGCGGAGCAACCTTCCCCACACATATAAAGCTAAATCCCCCCGAGGACAAGGAAATATCCTGTCTTATCATAAACGGAGCTGAATGTGAGCCTTACCTAACAAGTGACTACAGACTCATGATAGAGTCGCCTGAGTACATATTCAAGGGAATAGAGCTTATCAAGGATATTCTCGGTGTGGACAAGTGCTATATCGGTATAGAAAACAACAAGCCTGAAGCAATAAAATCCATGTCCAAGGCCTCCAAAAATTATAAAGGCACCGAGGTCAAACAGCTAAAGACAAAATACCCCCAGGGAAGTGAAAAGCATCTTATAAAGGCAATAACAGGAAGAGAAGTTCCGAGCGGAAAGCTTCCTGCGGATGCGGGGGTTGTTGTAAACAACATAGATACATGTATTGCAGTATATAATGCTCTTGTGTTCAGAAAGCCCGTAATGACAAGAATTGTCACTGTATCGGGAAGCGGTATTAAAGAGCCGTCTAACTTCCGTGTCCGTATAGGCACGCGCTTTGGCGATATACTCACTGCCGCATCCTGGGACAGCGAGGCTACCAAAAAGATAGTCATGGGCGGTCCCATGATGGGCATTGCCCAGTATTCGACAGATGTGCCCGCAATCAAGGGAACATCGGCAATACTTGCCTTTACTGAGGAAGAAATGGATGATAAAAAGACCGTTAACTGCATCAAATGCGGTCAGTGTGTGGCAGCATGCCCGATGAGACTGATGCCTGCACTCATAAACACACATGCAAAGGCAAAAAACACAGAGATGCTTAATAAGCTCAATATAATGGACTGCATAGAATGCGGTATATGCTCATATACCTGTCCGTGCAGAAACCCCATAACACAGAACATAAAAACTGCCAAGGCTCATATGAGACTTCAGAAAAAATGAGGTGAAATACATGTCAGAAAATCTAAATGTTTCGTACGCACCTCACATACGCAAGGACAGATACATTTCCACAACAATGCGTGATGTGATTATAGCTCTTTTGCCCGCTCTCATCGGATCGGTATATTTCTTCGGAATAAGAGCACTGGTTGTTACACTTGTAAGTGTTGCAGCATGCGTACTCAGTGAATACATATGGAACAGACTTTGCAGAAAGGAGCAATCAGTAACAGACCTGAGCGCAGCGGTTACGGGTATTCTTCTCGCAATGACTCTGCCCTCTTCCGTACCCCTCTACATCCCTGTCGCAGGCGGTGTGTTTGCCATAATAATTGTCAAATGCTTTTTCGGGGGCCTTGGACAGAACATAGTAAACCCTGCACTTGCTGCAAGAGCGTTTTTGCTTGCATCATGGCCTGTTGCAATGACAACATGGAATGTAGATGCTCTCTCGGGAGCAACACCCCTTGCAATGCTTAAGGAAGGAAGAACAAATCTTCCTGAGCTTCTTGATTTGTTTATGGGTACGAACATCGGCGGATGTCTTGGAGAGGTTTCTGCCTTTCTTATTCTCATAGGCGGTATATATCTTATTGCAAGAAAGGTTATAACCCCGGTTATACCCCTTACATATCTTGTTACTGTCGGTGTCTGCGGATTTATTTTTAATCCCGCTCAGATTTTTGGCGGAGACTTCCTCTTCTCCATACTTTCCGGCGGCGTAATGCTTGGAGGTATATTTATGGCAACTGACTATGCAACAAGTCCGCTTACGGCAAGAGGTCAGTTTGTATATGCACTCGGTGCAGGCTTTATCACAGTAATAATACGAACCTACGGCGGATATCCCGAGGGTGTTACATATGCAATTCTTATTATGAACATTATTACCCCTCTTATTGACAAGTTTATTGTTCCAAAAACATTCGGCAAGGCGGTGAAATCAAAATGAATAATACAAAATTCATAATGAAGCTTGCCGCAATACTTTTTGCAATAACATTTGCTTGCACACTTCTTCTTGTGCTGTGCAACGCACTCACAAAGGACAGAATAGCACAGCTTCAGCTCGAGGCAGAAAATAGTGCCAAAACAGAGGTGCTTCCCATGGCGGAGGACTTTTCCGAAGCAAAGGCAGGTCTTACAAGTGCCGCATATATAGGAAAAGATACATCGGGAAATATTGTCGGATACTGCTTTAAGGCTGAGCCATCAGGCTTTGGCGGTCCGGTATCCATGATGGTTGGAATAGATACCGAGCTTAATGTTACAGGCGTAAAGATAATAAATATGGCAGAAACCCCCGGTCTCGGTGCAAAAGCAAGCGAGGATAGCTGGCTAAGCCAATTCACAGGTAAAAACGACACAATCTCCGTCGTTAAGACAGGAAATGCCAAAGGAAATGAAATAAATGCCATAAGCGGTGCTACAATTACCTCAAAGGCAGTAACCCAAGGCGTAAACGACTCTCTTGAAGATGCAAAAATGCTGATGGAAAAGGAGGGCAAATAAATGTCTGAGAAAACATCCAATATCAAAGTATTAAAGACAGGACTTCTTGACGAAAACCCCACCTTTGTACAGCTTCTGGGCATGTGCCCTACCCTTGCGGTAACCACATCGCTGATAAACGCAATCGGTATGGGTCTTTCGGCAACCTTCGTTCTGGTTTGCTCAAACCTTGTAATATCACTTGTACGAAAGATAATCCCGTCAAAAATCCGTATTGCATCCTACATAGTAATAATAGCGGCGTTTGTAAGCATTATCGAGATGCTTCTCAAAGCATATCTGCCGTCTATATCGGAAGCTCTGGGTCTCTTTATACCCCTTATTGTTGTTAACTGTATAATTCTTGCAAGAGCAGAGAGCTTTGCTTCTAAGAATAAGCCTATTCCCTCCGCATTTGACGGCTTGGGTATGGGGCTTGGATTTACTGTGGGACTGAGTGTTCTCGGTACTGTAAGAGAAATTCTTGGTGCAGGGACAATCCTCGGAATAGATATCTTCGGAGGTTTCTATGAGCCTGCAATAATGTTTATTCTTCCTCCGGGGGCATTTATTGTTCTCGGTACTATCCTTGGAATATTAAACCTTGCAAGGAGCAAGAAAAAGGAGGGTAATAAATAATGAATATAGCACATTTTCTTGAACTCTCCGTAACTGCAATTCTTGTGGAGAACTTTGTACTTGCTAAGTTCTACGGCATATGCCCTTTCCTTGGTGTATCGAAGAAAACTGACACAGCACTTGGCATGGGTATGGCGGTAACCTTTGTTATGGTTCTTGCAGCTGCCCTTACAAACTTAGTGTACAACTTTATTCTTGTACCGCTTAATGTAGAATATCTGCAAACCCTGTCGTTTATTCTGCTCATAGCCGCTCTTGTTCAGTTTGTGGAAATGTTTGTTGCAAAAACACTTCCTGCTCTGTATAATGCTCTGGGCATATACCTGCCCCTTATTACGACGAACTGTGCGGTTCTGGGTGTAACTCTTCTTAACATAGAAAAAGCCTTTAATTTCTATGAGTCCGTATGGTATGCATTCAGTGCGGCAATAGGCTTCACCGTTGCTATCGTACTCTTTGCAGGCGTGAGAGAAAGACTTGAGACAGCAGATATTCCAAAAGCCCTGAGGGGATTTCCCATAGCACTTATTACTGCAGGTCTTATTGCTATGGCGTTTCTTGGATTTCAGGGACTTTCGTTTTAGGAAAGGGAGGGTTTACTTATGACAGATATTTTGATACCTGCACTGTCCATCGGTGCTGTCGGATTGTTTTTCGGTGCTCTCCTCGGCTTTGCTTCCATTGTGTTCAAGGTTGATAAGGACGAAAGAATAGACAAAATCTGTGAGCTTCTTCCGGGTGCCAACTGCGGAGGATGCGGATACACAGGTTGCTCGGCACTTGCAGAGGCGGTTGTAATGAGTGGTGAGAGTGCAACAAAATGCAATCTTATGACAGAAGAAAAAAATGAAATCATATGTGCCCTGATGGGTACATCTGCATCAAAAATAGAAAAGAAAACTGCAAGACTCAAGTGTGCAGGCGTAAGCTCGGCATGTGTCAACAAATATGACTTTACGGGAATTGATGATTGCCATGCTGCATTTCAGTTAAACGGCGGTCCCAAATCCTGCCAGTACGGCTGTATAGGTCTGGGAAGCTGTATAAAGGCTTGTGATTTTGATGCAATCAGCATTAAGGACGGCATAGCATCAATAGATATGTCAAAGTGTGCAGGCTGTGCAAGATGTGTAGCCGCATGTCCCAAGAACATAATTGAGCTTGTACCCGTCAGCAAAAAGGTATATGTCGCATGCAGTTCTACCGACAAGGGAGCAGTTACAAAAACTTACTGCTCATCGGGATGCATCGGTTGCAAAATATGCGAAAAGAAATGCCCGTTCGATGCAATCAAGGTAGAAAACAATCTTGCAAAAATAGACTATGACAAATGCACCTCATGCGGATTGTGTATGGAGGCTTGTCCCAAGAAAATAATACATACTGTATAAAACAACACCTCTCAAAAAAGTTTTTTTGAGAGGTGTTGTTTTATTAATATCCAGTTCGCTTATTCTGCATCTTTTTTTACATTCCCGGGTCTTTATCTTGAAGGTGTGAATTTAGGCATAAGCTCCAGCTTGAAGAGATTGTTTCGGTGCTTTGTATCTATAAGCTCCTTTATTTCCACATCGGGTTCAATACCCTCGCGGATATACTTATCGAGAGTATCATAGGTAAATCCAAGATTTTCCTCGTCCGTTTTTCCGCACAGACCGTCTATGGGAACCTTGTCAACAAGAACATCGGGAAGTCCCAGAACTCTGCCTATCTCTTTGACCTCTGTAACGGTTAATTCCGACATCGGCGAAAAGTCCCCCGCAGCATCTCCGTATCTAGTGGAATATCCAACCCAATCCTCCGAAAGATTGCAGGTGTTTACAACTCTTCCGTTACAGCTCTGCGACACCATATAGAGAGTGCTCATTCTTATTCTGGGAGGAAGATTTGTCCTAGCCTGTTGGGTTAGTTCTATGTCCTCGGGCATTGCAGAAGCAAGCGCATCAATTGCCTGTTTTATATTGACAACATAGTGCTTTATACCAAGGTGCTCTACAAGAAGCTTTGCCATGTCTATATCGTG
>JAZSFO010000078.1:0-10377 GCA_045532255.1 Clostridia bacterium
GAATTTCGTGATGATTTTTGTATCTTAAAATCGGAGTTCGCATGATACTCCAATGGCTAACTCAAAAGTACATTCTCATTAACGAGAACCTCATTTTACTTTTAATGCTGTTCATTTTTCAAAGACCAAGTGCCGCCTCGCTTAAGACAGCGTCTCTCGCAAGCGACTTGATTATTGTACCACATGGTTTTCTATTTGTCAACACTTTTTTTAGCTTTTTATAAGCATTTTTTAACTTGTGTTGTTTTATACAAACGAAGCCAAAAACGAAAGCAAATGTTTTAGGTGTTTTGTACAAGTTTTTGGTTATAATATCTTATGTGCCAAGTATATATAGTAAGAGTACTTATTTGAAAGGACAAGATTTATGAAAAACACCGATATCGGCAAAGAAAAATTTTTGTATTATTTCAGAAGAGGCGAAGAGACCCATGCCTACCGCTATCTCGGATGTCACAGAAAGGACGGGGGCTTTGTATTCCGTGTGTGGGCGCCGTGTGCAAAAAGCGTGTCGCTCCTGGGTGACTTTAACAGCTGGAAAGCCGATGATATATATATGAAGAAAATCGGCGGGGGTCTCTGGGAGGCAGAGTGTCAAAATGCCAAAATATATGATAACTACAAATACTCAATCGAAAAAAGAGACGGCACAAAGGTGCTTAAAAGCGACCCTTATGCCTTTCATACAGCGACAAGACCCGAAAATGCCAGCAAAATTTATGAAGTCTGCGAATATAAGTGGACAGACGGTGAATATATAAAAAACAGAGGTAAATATTCGTCCCGCTCCTCGCCTGTAAACATATACGAGGTGCATCTGGGCTCATGGCAGAAGCACGCGGACTCAAATCTATTAAATTACAGGCTTCTTGCAGACAGGCTTTCGGAATATGTGAGCGATATGGGTTATACACATGTCGAAATAATGCCTGTTACCGAATACCCCTACGACCCGTCATGGGGGTATCAGGTTACGGGGTACTTTGCACCGACATCGAGATACGGAACGCCCGAGGACTTCGCATACTTTGTAGACACTATGCACAGTAAGGGTATAGGAGTAATTGCCGACTGGGTGGGAGCACATTTTCCAAAGGATGAGCACGCACTGAGGGAGTTTGACGGCACAAGCTGTTATGAATACTCGGACCCCTTAAAGAGAGAACATCCGCATTGGGACACGATGATATTCGACTATGCAAGGGGCGAGGTTGTGAGCTTTCTTATGTCGAGTGTGATGTTCTGGCAGGAGGTATATCACATAGACGGAATAAGGTTTGATGCCGTGGCAAGCATGCTCTATCTCGACTACGGAAGAGGGGGCGGAGCATGGAGACCCAACTCTTTCGGCGGGAATTACAACCTTGAGGCAATAGACTTTATCAAAAAAATGTGCACAGCAGTAAAAAATCAAAACCCCGATGCGATAATGATTGCCGAGGAGTCAACGGCATTTCCGATGGTGACACATGATGCCGAAAACGGCGGTCTGGGCTTTGACTACAAGTGGAACATGGGCTGGATGAACGACATTCTTGACTACATGGCAACAGACCCGCTGTTTCGAAAGGGTAAGCACGACAGAGTAACTTTTTCTATGACATATGCGTTTTCGGAAAACTTTATTTTGCCTCTTTCGCACGATGAGGTGGTACACGGCAAAGGCTCTATAATAGGCAAAATGCCCGGAAGCTACGAGGATAAGTTTGCCTCGGTGAGGACGCTCTACGGCTATATGATGGCACACCCGGGGAAGAAGCTGACCTTTATGGGAAACGAATTCGGTCAGTTTGACGAATGGAACTATGCAGACGAATTAAAGTGGGAGCTTCTGGACTACCCCATGCACGAAAAGCTCAAGCGGTATGTAAGAGACCTTAACCGATTTTATTTAAGAACCCCTGCCATGTGGCAGAACGATAATGACTGGGATGGCTTTCGCTGGATATGTGCCGATGATAACAGCCAGTCGGTAATAAGCTTTGTAAGAGAGGACAGAGACGGGAATATGCTCATTGCCGTATGCAATTTCTGCCCCGTAACGAGACGGAATTACCGCATCGGTGTTCCCAGGGAGGGAAAGCTCACCTGCGCTTTCTCGTCTGCCAAAAAGATATACGGAGGCTCGGGCGAAAGAACACCGCCTGCCGAAACCTCAAAAACAGCCATGCACGGCTATGAGCAGAGTGCATCAATTTGCATACCTGCCCTCAGTGTGTCTTATTATGCAATTGAACCATAGTTGATTGTAAAAGTGTGTGATTAAATGCCATTTTGTAGGGGACGGGGCTGTTTTGGCACACAAATTAAGATTTCTGTGCCAAAAGACTTCGTCTGTCACCCGCCGTCCCCAAATGGCACTTAAACACTTTTACAATCAACTATCACCAAACAAGGAGGTATAATTTATGTATGTCAATCAAATGAGCAAGGAATGTATAGCCATGCTTCTTGCAGGAGGTCAGGGAAGCAGGCTGACGGTACTTACAGAAAAAACTGCAAAGCCCGCCGTACCGTTCGGCGGTAAATACAGAATAATAGACTTTCCGCTTTCTAACTGTGTAAACTCGGGGATAGACACCGTGGGTATAATGACCCAGTATCAACCTCTTGAGCTTAACGAATATATAGGGAACGGTGCTCCGTGGGGACTTAACAGAAATCAGGGCGGAGTTCACATTCTTCCGCCGTATTCAAAAAGCAAGAAAAGCGAATGGTACAAGGGCACCGCAAACGCCATATATCAGAATATCCGCTTTATCGACCGCTACAATCCAAAATATGTGCTTGTGCTCTCGGGCGATCACATATACAAAATGGACTACGCACCCATGATAAGCTATCACAAGGAAAAGAATTCCGAGTGCACAATAGCCGTTCTTGATGTTCCGATAGAGGAAGCATCGAGGTTTGGCATAATGAACACCAGAGAGGACGGCTCCATATACGAATTCCAGGAAAAACCCAAGAAGCCGAAAAGCACAAAGGCATCTATGGGAGTGTATCTTTTTAACTGGTCTCTTCTTAGGCAGTATCTTGTAGAAGATGAGAACACACAAGGCTCTTCCAATGACTTTGGCAAGGACATAATACCCCGTCTTGTCGCAGACGGCAAAAGCGTATATGCCTACAGCTTTGACGGATACTGGAAGGATGTGGGCACAATTCAAAGTCTCTGGGAGGCGAACATGGACTTAATTGACGAAAATGTTCCCATAGAGCTTGGAGACCGCAAGTTCAGAATATATGCAAGAAACTACGCACACCCGTCGAGCTATATATCAAAGGACGCACAGACTGTGGATTCTATAATCAGCGAGGGCTGTCACATAGACGGAAGTGCCGTTCACTCGGTAATATCTACGGGATGCAAAATAGAAAAAGGTGCGGTGGTTGAAAATTCCTTTGTAATGCCAAATTCCGTAATCAAAGAGGGTGCAAGGGTAATAAACTCCATAATAAGCGAAAACTGCACCGTATGCGAGGATGCAAAAGTGGGAACTGATGATAAAATATGTGTTATAGCAAAGGACACAACAGTTGAACGCGGACAGAAAATTACCGAATAAGGGGGACACTTAAATGAAAATGACGGGAATAATCTTTTCCAATATATATGACACTCCGATGGGAGACCTGACAAAATTAAGGACAGTAGCTTCCATGCCCTTTGGCGGAAGATACAGATTTATAGACTTTGTTTTGTCGAACATGGTTAACTCGCATGTTTCCTCAATAGGTGTAATTACCAAATACAATTACAGGTCGCTTATGAACCATCTGGGAGGCGGAGCGGAATGGGACCTCAACCGAAAGGGAGCGAATTTTCATATAATTCCCCCCTTTGCCACGGGAGTAACAAATGTGTACAGGGGCAATCTTGAGGCTCTTTCCAATGCGATATCCTTTCTTAATTCTTCGGGCGGTGAATATGTGATAATGTGCGACAGCTCGGTTATATGCAATATCGACTTCCGCGATGCACTGAAATCGCATGTGGAGTCGGGTGCGGATGTAACCGCCATATGCAACAGCTCCATTGAGGATTACGAATGCGATGCAAACGACCTTGTACTTACGGAAAAAGACGGGATTTGTGACGACCTTGCCATAGGGGACACACCCGGTCCCAAATCAAAAATCGGAATGGGAATGTTTATTATAGGAAAAGGGCTTCTTAAAGAAGCAATAAAAAACTGTGTTTCCAGAGGACGATACAGCTTTGAAAAGGATTTTCTGCTGACGGGCTTTGTAAACAAAACCGTCAAAATCAACACCTATGTATTCGGGGGCGCGGTACTGAGAAACCACAACATAGTATCCTACTTCAAAAACAGCTTTCGCCTTATGGAGCCTCATATACACATGGATATTTTTAAGGCGGATGCTGTCATACGCACAAAGGTAAGGGACGAAGCACCTACATTCTATCACAGAGGAAGCTCTCTTAAGGAATGTCTTGTTGCAGACGGATGCAACATATACGGAACTGCAGAAAACTCCATACTGTTCAGGGGTGTAGTTATTGAGGAGGGTGCGGTGGTAAAAAACTCAATAGTTATGCAGGGAAGCAGGATAGAAAAAAATGCCTCTGTAAACTATGCAATAATTGACAAAAATGCGGTTATATCCAAGGGCTCTGCTATATCGGGTGCACCCCTTACACCGATAATAATACACAAGGGAGAGACTATATAATGAACATACTTTTTTTAACAAGCGAGGCATCGCCGTTTGCAAAATCAGGAGGTCTGGGGGATGTAGCAGGGGCACTTCCAAAGGAGCTGTCCAGGGACAAATCAAACAGAGTTTGTGTAATGATGCCCTACTACAGCTTTATTAAAAACAACCCTCCCGAAAACACAGAGTATATAGGAAGTCTGTATGTGCCTCTCTCGTGGCGTAATGCGTATGCGGGAGTATTCCGAAAGGTTGTATCGGGCGACGGCTATGAGCTTGAATATTACTTCATAGATAACGACTACTATTTCTATAGGAATTCTATGTATGGCGAGCCTGATGACGGTGAGAGGTTTGCATTCTTCTCTAAGGCGTGTCTTGAATGTCTGCCTCTTATAGGCTTCTATCCTGATGTCTTGCACTGCAACGACTGGCAGACGGGCTTTATACCGCTTTTTCTAAAGGCACATTACTCGCACATAGACATGTACCGAAGAATAAGAACGGTCTTTACTATACACAATATAGAATATCAGGGAAAGGCAGACCCCGACTTCCTCGAGGATGTGCTTGGGGTATCGGAGTCCTTCCGCGATGTGTGTACCTTTGACGGACTTATAAACTCAATGAAAACCGCAATATGCCTTTGCGACAGACTGACCACCGTATCGGAGACATATTCTCACGAAATAAGATACAAGTATTTTGCAAACGGATTGGAAAGTGTAATAAATGACAATTCCTATAAGCTCACAGGAGTTGTCAACGGCATTGATATGGGTATCTACAACCCCGAGAGCGACCTAAGTATCGAAGCTCCGTTTACAAGCTATTCACTCGAGGGTAAGGAAAGGTGCAAGGATGCCTTAAGACGCAGACTCTCTCTTCCGTTTGCAGATGTTCCCATAGTTGCCATGGTGACAAGACTTGTAAACCACAAGGGTCTTGAGCTTATAAAGGGAGTTGCAAACGAGCTTTGTGACATTGATATGCAGTTTGTTGCCATAGGAACGGGGGACAATGAATATGAGGATTTACTGCGTACAATGGAATTTAACCGCCCCGACAGAGTGAGGGGATGCATAACCTTTGACCCTCAGCTTGCAAAGGAGATTTATGCAGGCGCAGACTTCCTCTTGATGCCGTCCAAGTGCGAGCCTTGCGGACTGTCCCAGCTTATTGCAATGAGGTACGGTGCTGTCCCGATAGTAAGGGAAACGGGCGGTCTTGTTGACACCGTACCGCCTTTTAATCCCGAAACAAACGAGGGGATGGGAATAACCTTTAAGGTCTTTAATGCTCACGATATGCTCGATGCAGTAAGAAGAGCCTGCGGTATCTACTATCAAAAGGAGTCACTTGATAGGCTTAGGCAAAATATAATGAACAGAGACAGTTCTTGGGCAGTATCTGCATCAAGATATATGGAAATTTACAGGAGTGAAATGTAAAATGGACAAAAAAACCGCCATGAAGCTCATGGACGAAAAATGCAAAAACAACTTTGGCACAGAAATATCCGAGGCATCCGTTCAGCAGATTTACAAGGCTCTTTGCATGACAGTAAGAGACATTCTTTCTGACAAAAATTCTTCGTACAAGAAGACAAGAAGGGACAAAAAAGAGGTTTATTATATGTCAATGGAGTTTCTTGTGGGAACTTCGCTAAGAAACAACCTTTTTAATCTCGGTATGGAAAAGCCGTTTCGCGATGCCCTCGCCTCGCTCGGGGTAAATCTTGATACAGTTTATTCTTTGGAGCCCGATGCGGGTCTTGGAAACGGCGGACTTGGCAGACTTGCATCGTGCTACATGGACTCAATGACTACCATGGGAATTCCTGCGACGGGTTATTCCATTCGTTACGAATTCGGAATATTCAAGCAGAAGATTGTGGACGGCTGGCAGATGGAATTTCCTGATGACTGGCTGGGCATGGGAGATGTGTGGCTTAAGGCAAGAGCCGATGAGGCGGTGGAGATACACTTTGGAGGGTCTGTAAACGAGTGGTTTGACGATAACGGCTACCACGCAGAGCATACGGACTATGAAACCGTTCTGGCACTTCCCTACGATATGCTTATATCGGGCTACAATTCGCCGTGTGTAAACAAGCTTGTGCTGTGGAGTGCACAGTCGCCCAAGAGATTTGATATGAACGCCTTTTCCCGAGGGGACTATGCAAAGGCGATAGAAGATAACACAAAGGCGGAGGTTATATCCAAGGTGCTCTACCCTGCCGACGACCACTACGAAGGCAAGGTACTGAGACTCAAGCAACAGTACTTTTTTGTGAGTGCATCTCTTCAGACAATAGTTAAAAAGCACCACACAAGATACGGGACGCTTGACAATCTTCCCGACAAGGTTAGCATACACATAAACGACACCCACCCTGCCCTTTGCGTTCCCGAGCTTATGAGGATACTCATGGACCAATACGGCTACGGCTGGGACGATGCGTGGAATATAACATGCAAAACCCTGACCTATACAAACCACACAGTAATGAGTGAGGCACTTGAAAGATGGAACGAGAATATGTTTAGGTCTCTTCTTCCGAGAATTTATCAGGTGACAGCCGAAATTAACCGCCGTCTTGTAAATGATTTGAATTCGGTATACAAGGGCGATAATGCAAAGATAGAATATATGTCCGTCATATCAAGAGGCGAAATACACATGGCAAATCTCTGCCTTTGTGCATGCCGAAAGGTAAACGGCGTTTCCGTCCTGCACAGCCGTATTCTTACAGAGAGCATCTTTCGGGATTATTATAATCTCTGTCCCGATAAGTTTACCAATGTGACCAACGGTATCGCCTACCGCAGATGGCTCTGTCAGGCAAATCCCTCTCTTTGCTCTCTTCTTGACGAGACTATAGGCACAGATTACCGAAATGATGCAAAGCATCTGGAAAAGCTGATGCAGTACAGAAAAAATCATGATGTGCTGGACAGATTATATGATATAAAGCAGAAAAACAAGGAAAGGCTTTCGCAGTATATTCTTGCGGAAAACGGAATAAAGCTTGACACAGAGTCGATATTCGATGTGCAGATAAAGAGACTTCACGAGTACAAGAGACAGCTACTTAATGTACTGGGTATTCTTAATATGTACAGACAGATTAAAGACAATCCCAATGCCGACTTTGTGCCAAGGAGCTTTATTTTTGGGGCGAAGGCATCTGCAGGCTACTTTATGGCAAAGCAGATAATCCGCCTTATATGTGCCCTTTCGGACACAATAAATTCCGACCCGCAGGTCAGGGATAAGCTCAAGGTTGTATTTATTGAGGACTATCGGGTGTCTCTTGCGGAGCTTATCATTCCGTCTGCAAACATATCCGAGCAGATATCAATTGCGGGCAAGGAGGCATCGGGCACAGGCAATATGAAGCTTATGATAAACGGTGCAGTTACCCTCGGAACGCTTGACGGAGCCAATGTTGAAATTGCCGAAAATGTCGGTGAGGATAATATATTCCTCTTCGGTCTCAAGGCCCACGAGGCGGAGGAGCTAAAAAGACATGGATACTCGCCTCTTGACTATGTTAATTCAAATCCAAGCCTCAAAGCCGTTATAGATATGCTGACATCAAATGTCCTTGGAGCACGCTTTGACGATGTTGCAAAGTCACTTGTAACAAATGCCTACGGCACGGCGGATTTATATATGACGCTTGCTGACTTTGATTCCTTTGCCAAGGCACAGGAAAGGGTCGGGAAAACTTATAGGGATAAATACAGTTTTAATGAAATGTCTCTTATAAATATTGCAAAGGCGGGGGTATTTTCCGCAGACAGAGCAATAGGCGAATATGCAAAAAATATATGGGGCATAGAATAAAACACATATGATTGGTAGGTTATGTGTATGAGAATACTTTATGACAGCAAAAATACACTTCATAAAAGACCCTTCGGTTGTATAACGGAGGGTCAAAGCTTCTTTGTAGGCATTCATATTCCCACATCGTGCGGAGCACACTTGGTTACACTTAATACCGAGGGAGAGGACTGTCTTTCTTTTGAGCTAAAAAAGGACAAAGCAGTTGAGGGCTATGATATATTTTCGGCTGAAATTGAGCTTAAAAAATGCGGTCTTTATTTCTATACCTTTGATATAGCGGACAAAGGCGGAAGCTACACTCTGTACAAGCTAGGCTTTAGCGACACCAACATTGGCGAGGGAGACAAATGGCAGATAAGCTGTATACCAAAGGATTATTCTGTACCTGATGCCTTTTCGGGAAAGGTGATGTATCAGATTTTTCCCGACAGATTTGCCATAGACGGAGAATGCGACCTTTCATCTAAGCTCACACCCTATGTAATCCATCAGAGCATAAAGGAGATGCCCTGCCATCTTCCCGATGCTGAGGGCAGAATTCTTAATAACGATTTCTACGGCGGAAACCTGAGGGGGATAACCAAGGCTCTGCCATACCTCGAAAAGCTCGGGGTGGGCATAATATACTTAAACCCCATCTTTAAGGCATACAGCAATCACCGATATGACACCTGCGATTACAAGGAAATCGACCCGATGCTCGGAAGCAAAGAGGACTTTGCCCTGCTGTGCGGTGAGTGTCACAAAAGGGGTATAAAGGTAATTCTTGACGGAGTATTCTCGCATACAGGCTCGGACAGTATATATTTTGATATCAAAAACCGCTTTGGAAACGGTGCGTATCTGAATTCTGACTCGCCCTACCGAAGCTGGTACAGCTTTCGCAAGGACGGAAGCTATGAGAGCTGGTGGGGAATAGACACTCTGCCGTGTGTAAACGAGCTTGACAGGAGCTACATGGAGTATATAATAACCTCGCCCGACAGCGTAATCCGACATTGGATGTCGCTTGGTGCAGACGGCTTTCGGCTCGATGTTGCGGATGAGCTTCCCGATGAATTTATTGCTCTCCTTCACAGCGAGGTGAAAAAAATAAACCCCGATGCGTATGTTTCAGGCGAGGTCTGGGAGGATGCATCAAACAAGATTTCCTACGGTGTGACAAGAAGATATTTTACATCCAGGGAGCTTGACAGCGTAATGAATTATATGTGGAGGGGTGCGATAATTGATTTTGTATGTCAAAAAATTTCTGCAAAGGAATTTAAAAACCGAATAATGACAGTAACGGAGAATTATCCTGCCCCAGCGGTTAACTGCCTTATGAACAGCCTTTCGACCCACGATACACCAAGGATTTTTAATGTCCTTTCGGGTGCGGATATAAATATGACGAGGTATCAGGCATCCCAATACAGCCTATCGGACGAGGAGATACAAAGGGCAAGAGCAAGACTTCCGCTTGCTGTAATGCTACTGTTCTTTCTGCCGGGGAATACCTGCATCTATTACGGAGACGAAGTAGGAATGAGGGGCTTTGCAGACCCTTTTAACAGAGCTTTTATGGATTGGGAAAATACCGACTATGAGATATTGGAGCTTTATAAGAGCCTGTCCGAAATGAAGAACAGCCGTGAGGTGTTTCAGGGCGGTGAAATAAGCTTTGTATCTGTTTATGACGGATGTCTGGTTATGGAGAGAAAAAAAGGCACGGAGTCAATAACCTGTGCCGTTAATATGGGAAAGGAGGCAATGCGCGTGACAGCCTCCCCTGTAATCTGCCATAATACAACGTCGTCGGGCGATGTTCATTATGTTCATAAATATGGGTTTGTGATTTAT
>JAZSFO010000039.1:0-8674 GCA_045532255.1 Clostridia bacterium
GTTGACTGGTGAGATTGTCTTCCTAAGACCGCTTGGCCTCCGACTTGCGGAGGACGAAGGAAGGCTGACGCCTTGCGTGGACGACAAATGAAAAGTGTGCAAATTTTAAAAATTTAAGGCATACGGGGTTCGACTCCCGTGTGCTTAAGCAGTTGCTTCAGTATCCGAACCCGTTTTGGGTGCATGTTTTTACGCCACTGCTTTGTTAAAATACTCGCAAATGCGTCAGCATTAGCTCCGTTTTTGCCTCGCATTGACGCAAAAACACAGCACCGAAAATTCTTTGAACCAAAATCAAGATAAAATGGATTGTTTTTCGAGGCGGAGGCCTGAGGAATACTGTCGTATTTTAAGACCGACAACGACGAAAAACGGCTATTTTACTTGATTTTGGCGAGTTCGGATACTGACGCACCTGCTTAGGGGGCAATCAGGGCATCATAATCACCGCTTTGCGACAGACTTCCGTTAAATACTGCGGTTATAATGTCATTCTGAGGGGTACTTTCTACGGTTACGGTATCGGGCACAAAGGCCATCATCATGCCGTTGCGGTTGCCTATTGAGGAAAAAGGTATCAGCCGAAACCCCATAGGAAGCTCGTCGGGCAAGTTGTCATCGGAATATATGTTTTCCATGTCAAAGTCAAAAAGGGGAGACAGCTTATCTGCCTCGGCTATAAGAACCTTTTTTCCTGATATGGGGTCTTTGAGCATGTTGCCCGTATCAATAAGAGCCTTAAGCTCCACGATTTTGCCAAGATGCTTTACGGTTACCCGTGCAAAGCTCCTTGCCGATGACTTTTTAATCAGCTTTTCGCCCGCATATATGAGGACATATACCCCCAGAGAGCAAAGAAGCATATAGCGGATGGGGATATGAAAATAAAACACTCCGTTTCGGATAACTCCGCCAAGCCGTATTCCCACAGGGGAAAAGTACAGCACACTAAGCATCAGCATCCCGAGTGCAAGCGTTGTTCCAAGAAAGGACACAACCAGCTTTGCAAACGGAAAAATTCTGCATATTCCGAATGCAGTAACCATCATAAGAGATGCTACGGCAATACGCATACCCAAAGAGAATAGTGCATCAATGTTAAATATGAATATAAAGCAGGAATAAAGTGCACCGATACCCGCAGAGGCAAACAGTCGCAGGGGAGAAGATTTCCTTTTTGTTATGTAGCCTGTACAAAGTATCAGGCTGATGTTTATGGCAAAGTTCACGCTAAACAATATGTCGATATATACAGTATTTATTTTTATCATCACCTTTTTAATGTAAGTAGTTATCTGTAATTTTAACACAACCCCATAGCAGAAAAATGTAAAATTATGGCATAGAAAAATATAAATATTTTTTTGAGTTAAGGCAAAGGAAAATATTGAAAAATTCTTAAGACTATGATACAATGAATTAAATTGAAAATATATTGTTTTCATGGAGGTAAATGATATGAAGGTACTTGCTTTTGATTTTGGAGCATCAAGCGGACGCGCTATACTCGGCAGTCTGGAAAACGGAAAACTTGTTCTCGAAGAGGTACATCGCTTTGAAAATGAGCCGGTAAGCATTAACGGCGGTTTTTACTGGGACTTGCCCAGACTTTTCCACGAGGTTAAGCAGGGCATCCGCAAGGTAAAGGATGTTGACTTTAGCTCTATAGGTGTTGATACATGGGGTGTTGACTATGCACTCGTTGCAAAAAACGGCAAAATACTTGCAAATCCCTATAATTACAGGGATGAAAGAACCAAAGACATCCCTGCAAAAATAAGAGAGATTATATCCGACAAGGATTTGTATTTGGCTTCCGGAATTCAGGCTATGAACTTCAATACCATATATCAGCTCACCTCCCACAAGGAGCAGGAGAGCGATGTATACGGCATTGCAGATAAGTTTGTTATGATGCCCGAGCTTTTCAGCTATCTTCTTACAGGAAGAATTTATGCAGAAAAGAGTGAGGCATCCACATCCGCACTTCTTGACCCTTATACAAAGGAATGGAACTTTGACCTCATAGACAAGGTCGGACTTAAGAGAAGTCTCTTCCCTGAGCTTGTTGACGCAGGCACAAAGGTCGGAGCTCTAAAGGACGAAATCTGCGAGGAAATAGGCATAGAGCCAAAGGATGTAATAGCAGTTGCAGGTCACGATACTGCAAGCGCTGTTGCGGCTGTACCTGCATCAGAGGACAGCTTTGTATATATTTCCTGCGGTACATGGAGCCTTTTTGGAACAGAGCTTAATTCTCCTTGCATCAACGAAACATCTGCAATGATGGATATTACAAATGAGACAGGCTACAATAACACTACAAGATTTCTTAAGAATATCATAGGTCTGTGGGTAATTCAGGAAACACGCAGACAGTTTAGAAGAGACGGCAAGGAATACAGCTTCTCCGATATGGAAAAAATGGCAAGAGAAGCAGAGCCTTTCAAGTGCTTTATAGACCCCGACGACCCTGTTTTTGTAACTCCCGGAGATCAGGTTAAGAGAATTAAGGATTACTGCCAGAGAACAGGTCAGAGAATTCCCGAAACAGATGGCGAGGTAGTTCGTTGTATTTACGAGAGTCTTGCAATGAAGTATAAGTACACCTTCGAAAATCTTAAAAATTGTACAGGAAGCGACTTCAAGGCAATCCATATGGTTGGCGGCGGAACTCAGGCAAATCTCCTTTGCCAGATGACTGCAGATGCAACAGGAACTCCCGTAATTGCAGGCCCGATAGAAGCTACCGCAGCAGGTAATGTTGCTGTACAGCTCATTGCTGCGGGCGAAATCAAGGACCTTAAGGAAGCAAGAAAGATAATTGCAGATTCCTTTGAGGTAAAAAGATATGAGCCAAGTGCAGACGGCTTCCAAAAGGCATATGACGAGCAGTATATCAAGCTTATAAAATAAAGGCGAAATATTATGGAGCATATAAGACTTGAAGAAGAATGTATACATTGTGTCATAGATAAATTTGCAAGAGACTATCCCAAAGACACTCCCTATGAACAGAGAATTGAATTTGTCAAAGGCGTTCTCGGGATAATTAAAGACACACCCGTCACATCAAGCGCCCCCGAGATAGTCGAGAGGATAAATATTCTTTCCTTGGAAATGTTCGGAGAGCAAAGGGATTACAGCCGTATAAAGAGACATTTCAATAATCTTATCTTATCTATGGAGGAAGACATATACAACAGAATATGCAAATCTGAAAATCCGCTTTTGGAAGCCGTAAGATATTCCATGACGGGAAATTACATAGATTTCGGTGCTATGGACAGCGTTTGTGAGGATAAGCTCCGTTCTATGATAGATGTGTCACCTGATATACAGATAGACAAAGATGAATTTGGGATTTTTGAAAAAGAGCTTTCGAATTCAAAAACCGTGGTGCTTCTTGCAGACAACTGCGGAGAAATTGTCTTTGATAAGCTCCTTATAAGAACAATAAAAAGGCTGTATCCGCATCTGAAAACAGATGTTATCGTAAGAGGAGCACCTGTCCTCAATGACATCACGGCGGAGGACGCGGTGGCAGTCGGTATAGATTCTTTTTCGGAAATTTATTCCAATGGCACGGGGGTTGCAGGAACCATAATCAGCAGAATGCCCCATGACACGAAACAAATTTTTGAAAGTGCCGATATCATAATATCAAAGGGCCAGGGGAATTTTGAAACCCTGAGATATTGCGGAATGAATGTGTACTATATATTCATGTGCAAGTGCAAAATGTTCGCCGACAGGTTCGGTGTGAGACAATTCAGCCCCATGTTTATAAATGACACAAGATTTGATATGACGAAAAAAATTTAATATGCACGCCAAAAAAACGAATTACCCCTCCCAAACCCAGATAAATACTGGGCTTGGGAGGGGTTTGTTTTGCTTAAAAACAGTACGCGAAAATGGTGCATAAAATGGTTTATAATTAAGTTACAGCAGGTGACACGCAGGAAAGACTGCAGACATGCTGACACTTCGGAAAGACGAAAGGAGAAAAAATGGAAAACGAAACAAAAACAACCGCAGTTGCATCAACTGATGCAAAAGACATGGCAGAGGAAACAAAAACCGGGGATATCGCCAATCCCGAAACTGCCCCTACAGGTACTCCCGCCGCTCAGAGTGCACATACAGCCGACAACTTAGAAAACAGTGTATCAGGCACAGAGCATGGAGAGGCAAAGGATGGGACAGATCGCACCGAGATGAGAAAAGAATTCGAAAATCTTATCAAAGGTGACTACAAGGAGTTTTATGAGGAAAGAGTCAAAGAAAATCTTAATCGGAGATTCAGGGAAACTGCCCAAAAGAGACAGCGCAATGAGGACAACAGCCGTATAGCGCAAATGCTCTACGAACGCTACAATGTAGCTGACGGTGATGCCGAGGCTCTTATGGACGCCATAGAATCCGACAATGCTTATCTTGCGGCGGAAGCTGACAAGCGGGGAATGAGCATAGAGGATTACAAGTACATTATGCGTCTTGAAAGAGAGAACAGGAGCTTCTACCGTATGAGGGCTGAGCAGGAAGCAGCCGACAGAGCAAATATGGCTGTGAGACATTGGTATGACGAAGGTCAGAGTCTCAAGGAAAGCTATCCCGAATTTGATATCTTTTCGGAGGCGAAAAATCCGTCCTTTGTATCGCTTTTGCAAAACGGCATAGATGTTAAGACTGCATATGAGGTGGTGCATCATGCAGAGCTTGTATCAAAAGCCGCGCAGGAAGCAGCAAAAGAAGCAGAGAAAAGAACGGCTGAAGCCATACGACAAAGAGCACAGAGACCTGCTGAAAACGGTCTTTCCTCCGCAAGCTCCGCAATAATCAAAAACAATGTTTCTTCGCTCTCGGCAAAGGAGAGAGAGGAGATAGCCAGGAGGGCAGCAAGAGGTGAAAGAATAACTTTCTAAGCCTCAAAAAAAGGAGGAATTTTAATGGCAGAAAACACAATACACGATATGAATCCGAACACAACAAACGGACTCAGTGCAGAAATGAAAACCTATTACAGCGATTACCTTATAGATAATGCTGTACCCAACCTTGTTCATGACCAGTTCGGTCAGAAGCATCCCATTCCCGCAAACGGCGGAAAGACAATCAATTTCCGTAAGTTTATTCCCTTCAGTAAGGCATCAAAGCCTCTCTTAGAGGGCATAACTCCCGACGGCGGAAGCCTGTCTGTAACAAATGTTACTGCAGAGGTGTCTCAGTATGGTTTCTATGTAACACTTTCGGACATGCTTATGCTCACAAGTGTTGACAATACTCTTGTAGAAACCACAAGACTTCTCGGAAGCCAGGCAGGAAGCACTCTTGATACAGTTACAAGAGAGGTGCTTAATTCGGGTACAAATGTAATGTATGCGGGCGGTACCAACAGCAGAAGTACTCTTTATGAAAAATCAAAACTTACCGTTGAGGATATCTACAAGGCAGCAAGATTTCTTAAGGCACAGAATACACCGAGAATTGACGGCGGATATGTAGCGATTATCCATCCTGATGTGGCGTATGACCTTATGAGAGACCCTGAATGGATAGATGTCAATAAGTATGCAGATTCCGTAAACATCTTCACGGGTGAAATCGGTAAGATTGCAGGCGTAAGATTTGTAGAAAGCACAGAGAGTAAGATATTCCATGCAGATGGTATCGTACCCGGCATCGAAAACTTACATGTAGACGCTTATGCAACCATGCCTTCTGCCGGCTCACCCTTGCCTATAGCGGGAAAACTCACAGATCACATTATTCTTGTTGCAGAAAAGCTTACTTCACAGCAGGCAGCTTCTCTTGTCGGAAAACGAATCCAGGTAGTTGATGGCGCCGGTATCCATGTAGGTGACTCTGTATTTACTTGTTTGGTTTGCGGTGTCGGCGGTGAAGGCGATGCCATCTATATTGACAGAGCTTCATGTCCTGAATACTTACCCTTTGAACCTGATAAAAATAGTCTTATTTACAGTGCAGAGGCAGGCTTTGAGGGAAGAGATGTTTATTCTACTCTTATCTTCGGTGCAAACGCATACGGAGTAACAGAGGTTACAGGCGGCGGTCTTGAGCATATCGTAAAACAGCTCGGCTCCGGCGGAACAGCCGACCCCCTCAACCAGAGAGCAACTGCGGGCTGGAAGGGTACAAAGGTTGCAGAGCTTCTGGTGGATAACTACCTCATCCGTATGGAGAGTGCATCCACCTTCGAAAGCGGTCAAAACTAATTTGAAAGGATGAATGTAAATGGCGGAAAAAACATCAAAACCCGTACAGAAAACAGAGAAAAAAGAAAAGTTTGATGCAAAAAAATATTATAATGAAAAGGTTAAAGTCAAGCTTTTTAAGGATACCGGCAGATACAAGGATGATGTCTTCGTAGCTGTAAACGGTGTGGGAATGCTTGTTCCCAGAGGTGTCGAAGTGGAAATACCCCGAAAGTATGCCGAAGTGCTCATGAACAGCGAAAAGCAGGCAAGCTTTGCAATTGAGTATCAGACAAAGCTTCAAAGCGATGCACTTAAGGCAGAGGCTAATCTCTGATTGGCACAGAGTGTATGACAGACTGGAATACAATAAGGGAGGACTATCTCAGCTCCTCCCTGAGTTACAGGGATTTGTGCCAAAAGTATGATGTAAAGTACTCAAGTCTTGCCAAAGTAGCTGCAAGCGAGGGATGGCACCGCGAAAAAACTGCCGCGGAGGATAGTGGTTTATCCAGAGAGGACAGAATTCTTAAGATAAGCGACAGACTTCTGGACAAAATAGAAAAATCAATCACCGAGCTTGACCGTTGTATAGTCAAAAACAAAGAAAAGACAAAAACGGTTGAATACGATTACGATACCAAAAAGCCCATAAATGAAGTGGTGGAGGAAAAGGAAGATATTCAGATAATAGAGGGAATGATAGACAAGATGGGATTAAAACAGCTTGTTTCCACCCTTAAGGATATCAAGGATATACACCTGAGTATGTCGGGCGAGGCTGTATCGGAGGAGGAAAGCGGTATTATAATGCTCAGTGATGTTCTGGAAGGCTGCGATGATTTGGGCTATGAATAAAAAAACAATATGGACCCCTCAGGCAAAGCAGGCGGTATTTCAATCCAGGGGAGAGTACGAAGCTCTGTACGGAGGAGCGGCAGGCGGCGGTAAGTCGGATGCACTTCTTACAGAGGCACTCAGGCAGGTGCATATAGGCCATTACAGAGCACTTATACTCAGAAAAACCTATCCTCAGCTTTCTGAGCTTATTGACCGAAGCAGAGAACTATACAGCAGGGCATATCCGAAGGCGGTTTATAATGACAGCAAGCACTTCTGGAGGTTTCCCTCGGGTGCAAAAATTTACTTCGGTGCAATGCAGCATACCAAGGATAGAATTAACTATCAGGGAAAAAGGTACGACTTTATTGCGTTTGACGAGCTTACACACTTTACATGGGACGAGTATTCCTATATGTTTTCCAGAAACCGTCCCTCGGGCGAGGGTACAAGGTGCTATATAAGAGCAACCACCAACCCCGGCGGAATCGGACATAGTTGGGTAAAGGAGAGGTTTATAACTGCCGCTCCGCCGCTTACACCAATCAAAACAAGCATGTCGGTAACAGACCCCGACGGCAAGGTCATAGAGATGGCAAGACACAGGATTTTTGTGCCGTCTACCGTTTTTGACAACGGAGAGCTTCTCAAAAATGACCCTAACTACCTTGCAAATCTGTCTCTTCTTCCCGAGAAAGAAAAGAAAGCACTTCTTTACGGCGATTGGGACAGCTTTGCGGGGCAGGTTTTTACCGAATGGAAAAATGACCCCTCGGGTTATCTTGACAGAAGAAACACCCATGTCATAAAGCCCTTTCTCATACCAAAGAGCTGGCGTATTTACAGAGGATTTGACTTTGGATATTCCCGCCCGTTTGCAACGGAATGGATTGCTCTGGACGGTGACGGCAGAGCCTATGTAATAGCCGAGCTTTACGGATGCACGGGAACACCGAATGAAGGTGTGAGGTTTACCCCCGATGTAATAGCCCAAAAAATCAAGGAGATGGAAAGACAGCATCCCAATCTCAAAGGGCGTAAGATAAGGGGTATCGCCGACCCTGCCATATCCAAGGCAGAGACGGGCGAAAGCATAGCGGATATGTTTGCCAAGGAGGGAGTATTTTTTGATTACGGAGACAACGAACGGCTTGCAGGTAAGATGCAGTTTCATTACAGACTGAGTTTTGATAATGAGGGTTTTCCCATGATGTATGTCTTTGAAAACTGTGTCAACTTTATAAGAACCGTTCCTGCACTTATATACGATAGCGTCAATGTGGAGGATATCGACTCTTCGGGAGAAGACCACATATACGACTGCGTAAGATATGTGCTTATGGAAAACCTTATAGCTCCGAGAGGCGCAAATGCCCCTGTGTCCTTTGGCGAAAATCCTCTGGAGCTTTCATTGGGCTCTGCGCCCTTAGATAAATATAATTTTTATAGAATATAATAATAAGATTGTGAAGTCAAAAAGGTGTTGTAAATTTACAGCACCTTTTTTGTGGTGGTGGGTATTGTATGAACGATTTAATGAAGGGTGAAATACCTACAATTGCTTCGTCCGCTATACGATATCCCATATCACACTTGGTATGAATTTCGGGAACATC
>JAZSFO010000093.1:0-3105 GCA_045532255.1 Clostridia bacterium
AACAATATGTTCTATATCCTCAGCCCTGCAAATGAAAAGCTGTGTGACTTTTACAAATCATTAGGCTTTACAGAAATTGCATTTGTAAGCGAAAGAATTCTTACATCCTCAGGGAAAGCAGATGATTATAATACAATTCCGCTTTTGGCAGATAAATATTTTGAACTTAGAGGCTTTGATAATATGATATTCTGGGATAAGGCATCACTTAAATATGCTCTTTCGGAAAATGAATTCGTCGGCGGTGAAAATTTATATATACCGTCAATGAATATTTTCGCTTTAACCCGAAAGCAAGATGATTTTATAACCGTAATAGAAAGTAATGTAACAGAAGAAAACATACAAAAAATCACAGATTATCTGTGCGAGCGGTACAACACATCAAAAATAAGATGGATACTTCCGCCAAGCTACAACGGAACCAAAATTCTGTACGGACTAAGCCGAAATCTTAAAAAGGATAATTATTATTTAAATCTTATTCTTAATTAAATTTTTGCACATAACCAAAGAGCATACCGTTAAAAATGCGGTATGCTCTTTGGTTATGGCTTATTTATCTTCAGTTAAATTGTATCTGCTTTTTATTGTTTCTTCCGATATTTGATATTCCAAGGATTCTCCAAAAGAAGTTTGTTTCATAAGAGGTACATCCATCGCTCTTATAAGCATTTTAGCAATATCATTCTTGTATATCTCAAAATTTTCTGCTCCGGGATAGAGTATAATTCCCAGTTCGTTAGCGACCTTTAAGTAACCGTGCGGATAACCGCCATTTTGAAGTGCAAGCGGTTCATATCCAAGCATAGCAACTACAGTCTTTGCTGCCTCGTAATATGTGATGTATGCATTAGGATTGAAAATATCATTTCCACATCCACACATAATTTTCATGCTTTGAACTTTACCAATCTGATTTATGTACTGATGGTCTGCAGGAACATCCGTAAAAGTGTTCGGCGTTTCTTCATCAGTAATTTTTAATGTTTGAGTAATAATTTTAGCCATTTCCGCTCTTGTAATGTTTTGAAAAGGACCGGAACCGACATCATTCATTATACCCATATCGTAAAGTTGAGCAACTTCTGTTCTTTGTGTAATTGTTTCTTCATCTTCGGAATTATTTTCAGCAAATACACTCATGCTTGAAAACACCATAATACCCGTTAAAAGTAATGCTAATATTTTTCTCATAACCATCCTCCTAAATTGTTATAAAATGTTATTGAATTCTAGCATATTTTGGAATATATGTAAATTTGTTATAATATTATTTTGGGCAAAAGTAATGCATGTGTAATAATAGTAATGAATACGCAATAGAGCTGTAATATAAGGATAATTATTATTTGAATCTTATTTAAAATTAAATTTTTACACATAAAAACGACCCTGATGTCTCATCAGCTAAGACACCAGAGCCGTAAATGTCCTGTTGCACAATTAAATTATTTAAGATTAAGTGTGCCAAGGTTGGCTTGTTTGAGATACTCGTTGATAAAGCCATCTAGGTCTCCGTCCATAACAGCGCCAATGTTGCCCATTTCGAAGTTAGTACGGTGGTCTTTTACGAGGTTATAGGGGTGGAAAACATAGCTTCGTATCTGGCTTCCCCATCCTATTTCCTTTTCTACACCTTTGATATCTTCGATTTTTTCCTTATTTTCTCTCTCTTTGATTTCCATAAGCTTGGATTTGAGCATTTTCATAGCTGTATCCCTGTTTTTGTGCTGAGAGCGTTCTGTCTGGCAGGAAACAACAACACCTGTGGGGATATGAGTTATACGGATTGCGGAGTCGGTTTTGTTGATATGCTGACCGCCCGCACCGCTTGCTCTGTATGTGTCCACACGCAAATCCTCGGTTCTTATATCTATCTGTATATCATCATTGAATTCGGGCATAACTTCCACACTTCCGAATGATGTATGGCGTCTGCCTGCTGCATCAAACGGCGAAATTCTTACAAGACGATGTACGCCTTTTTCACTCTTGAGATATCCATAGGCATTTTCGCCCGATACAAGAATAGAAGCACTCTTGACACCTGCATCATCACCAGGAAGAAAATCAAGTGTTTCTACAGAAAAGTTTCTTCTTTCTGCCCAACGGGTATACATTCTGAGAAGCATTTCTACCCAGTCCTGTGCCTCTGTACCGCCTGCACCTGCGTGAAGCGATATGATAGCGTTGTTCTTGTCATATTCTCCCGAAAGAAGTGTTTCGAGAGTCATATCGTCAAGCTGTTTTCTTATTCTTTTTACCGTGTCGGTAATTTCGCCCACATACGAGTCATCTTCCTCGCTGTTAGCCATATCGATGAGCACAAGTGTATCATCATATTCGGAGGAAAGGTTTTCGTACTTTTCAACCTTGGATTTAAGACCTTTCATCTTTTGAAGGATTTTCTGGCTGTTTTCCATATCATCCCAAAATCCCTCGGATGCTGTCTTAGCTTCAAGTTCTTCTATCTTTGACAAAGCCCCTGCGATGTCAAAGTGAATCCCTCAGTTCTTTTATGCCTGCTTCCATTGAGCAAAGCTCTAATTTTAATTCATCATATTGCAGCAAAAAGTATCACCTCTTATGTTTATTATATTTAATGAAACGGAATATTATTTTCCGCAGCACTTCTTGTACTTAAGACCGCTTCCGCACGGACAGGGGTCATTTCTGCCGACTTTTTCTCCCTTGCGGACTACTGTTTTCGGCGTATCTGTCTCGTCTCTGTTTGTAGACATTTGGGTATTGTTCTTGGGTTCATCAAGATGTGTATTTACCTTTACATTGAAAAGTATTTTTATAACATCCTCACCTATTGAACCAAGCATTTCTTCATACATATTAAAGCCTTCGTTCTTGTAGGCGATAACAGGGTCAGTATTGGCATATGCTCTGAGACCTATACCCTGCCTGAGCTGGTCCATATTGTCTATGTGAGCCATCCATTTGTCGTCTACAACCCTTAGAAGTATCATTCGTTGAACTTCCTTTAAGACATCTTCGCCAAGCTCTTCCTTCTTGGCATTATACTGCTCATGTGCAATATCAAGAAGTCTCTCTTTGAGGTCCTTCTTGGTAAGGGTCTGCAAGTCGTCCTTG
>JAZSFO010000037.1:0-18087 GCA_045532255.1 Clostridia bacterium
CCCGCCTGCAACCTTTCGCACTAAAATCTTAATAAAATTTTCAAGATGGCAGGTGCACAGCAGTTTCATATAGACAATTTTGGGTGAAACAAAGTAAATTACGAAGATAATACTGTCGTATTTTCAAGGAATTTACTGCAGTTTCGGGTAAAATTGTCATGTGAAACCAATGTTGGTTCGAGTCCTGTCACACTAGCTAACACAATATAGAAAAACGCAACAGTAACAAGGCAGTATACAAGCAGAGGAATAATATTGAGCTTTATCAGTTTTCCCTCTCTTCCGCTTATGCCGATTGTGGCACTTGCGGCAACGGCATTGTTTATGCAAATCATGTTGCCGATTGCAGCACCCACGCATTGCATTGATAAAGCAAAAACCTCGGGCAGACCGAGGGCGGACGAGGTGTTAAACTGCAGATTGGAAAAAAGGTTCATGGATACCGTAGCTGACCCTGATACAAACGAACCCAAGACCCCTATAAACGGTGAGATAAACACAAAAACATTTTTGCCAACCATAGATAAGGCTTTTGCCATTTCGTCAAGCATGCTGATATCGAAATCATTTTTTTGTTTCAGTACCTCAACCAGTGCCATGCCGAAAATAAGGGCGGGTGCGGCACCGATAACCTGTTTTATGGTGTCTTTCCATGAGGTCAGTATCATTTTCCTCTTCATTTTGTGCATAATATTTGTTAATAAAGAAACAAGAATAAAAAATGTTCCGGGAAGATATGCCCACTTCAGCGACCAGTCCAGATTGTCAAAACCAAGAAGATTATTTATGCTTATGACAAAGGGCTTTCCCGATGTAATAACGCTTTTTATTCCAAGCTGAGGAATTCTTGTGGCAACAAGTATGACGGCTATCAGTATATACGGAAGCCACGCTAGTGTGAGCTTTATTTTTGAATTTGTATTATTGTTTATGGTTTTGTTTGCAAGCCAGCTTTTGTCCCAGTCAGATGGCTCACCGAAATCCCATTCCTCTTTCGGAACAAGAAAGCCTGCTTTTGCGGCAATGACGGATACGGATACGGAAATGAGCGATGCTATAAGCGATGCGAATTCATATCCGGCAAATATTGCTGTGAGCGAAAGCGGAACAGCAAAGCTAAGGCCGTTGAATATTGCAAACGGAGCGGCTTTTAACGCGGGTTTGATGGATTTTTCTCTTCCGAAAAACTTGGTAGTAAGCATAAGTACAACAAGAGGAAGAAAAGTGCTCATAACAGAATGGGGCAGAGCAGTCCATATAGAAAAAGAGGAAATAAAGTCCTGATTTTCTGAGAGTCCCAGAGCATTAAGCGAGGATGTTACGGGAGTTCCCACGGCACCGAATGATACAGAGGCAGAGTCAAATGCCAGAGCAATCATAGCCGCTGCAAGCGGAGGAAAGCCAAGACTTACAAGAAGCGGTCCCGCCAGGGCGGCAGGAGTTCCAAAGCCTGCAGCAGATTCTATAAATGAGCAGAACGAAAAGCCGATGATGCACGCAAGAATTCGCTTGTCGGGACATATATTCATAAAGCCTCTGTTTATGGAAGAGGCGGCACCTGAGGTTTTTAGTGTGTTCATCAAAAGAATTGCCCCTGTTATTATAATAAGGACATCTATAGAATTAAGAGCACCGTATAAGGATACGGCAAAAAGCGATGCAGCGTCAGTTCCCCTGAGGGCGAAACCGATAACAAGCGCCAATATCCATGAGATAAAAAGGCATATTCTGGCAGATAAATTAAATGCCATCATAAGTATAAGTGCGGTAAGAAGCGGAAGAAATGCAATAAAAGCCAAATTAAAACCCCCCTTAGAGATATTATTGACAATTTATCGGCTATATAAACAAGAGGTGAATAAAAATGTACGAGGATATAATAAATATGGCATATCCCAACAAGGAAATAAAGGATGATTTTCCTGCAAAGGTAAACCGTGCGGCACAGTTTGCACCATTTGCCGCACTTTCGGGATATGAGGATGCGGTAAAGGAAGCGGAAAGAATTACAGAGAGAAAAATAGACCTTGATGAGACGGAAAAACAAATCCTCAATTCAAAGCTTGTTTATCTTAAGGACAATATTCCAATAGAGGATAAGGTGAGCATAACATATTTTGTGCCCGATTCCAAGAAGGACGGAGGCTCTTATGTTACGCTGACCGATGATGTAATCAGGGTGGACGAATATAAGAAACTTGTAATTATGTCAGACGCAAGCTCAATTCCGATTGAGGATATACTTAGTATAGAAAGCAAAATATTTTCGGAACTAGAGTAAGCACAATAGTGCCTTACTCTTTTTGTGCAAAAATTCAGCCCCTATGTGTATATATGTACACATAGGGGCGAGGTTGTTTATCTGTCGAGAATCATAGTTCCTATACCGTGGTCTGTAAATATTTCCAGAAGTATAGAATGTACTATTCTTCCGTCTATGATATGTACTCTTTCGACACCGTTGTTTACAGCATCTCTGCAACCTGTAACCTTGGGTATCATACCGCCTGTTATAGTGCCGTTTTCTATAAGTGTTTCCACTTCGTCGGTGTATATGCGGTGTATGAGGCTTTCGTCCTTATCAAGAACCCCTCTTACATCAGTAAGGTACATTAGCTTTTCTGCATTAAGTGCCTCTGCAACTGCAGATGCCACAGTATCGGCATTTATGTTGTAGCTGTTGCCTTCGTCGTCCACACCGATAGGAGCAATAACGGGAATATATTCATCATCTGTAAGCAGGTCTATAACCTTGGTGTTGACACTTATTACATCGCCTACAAATCCTATGTCTGTTTTCTTGCCGTCTACCTCTGTATAGTGCTTTTTGCATTTGATGAGACTTCCGTCAAGTCCGCACAGACCTATTGCCTTTCCGCCTGCGTGGTTGAGCTTGGATACAATATCCTTGTTGGTTTTGCCAACAAGAACCATCTGCGCAATACCCACAGTATCCTTGTCGGTAACCCTGAGACCGTTTATAAACTCGCTCTCAATGTTATATGCCTTTAGTGCCGCAGTAATGTCGGGTCCTCCGCCGTGTACAACAATCGGATTGAGACCTACATACTTGAGCAGGGTTATGTCATCCATTACGGATTTTTTAAGGTCTTCATTGACCATTGCATTTCCGCCGTATTTTATGACAATCTTCTTTTTGTAAAGTCGGCGTATGTATGGAAGAGCCTCTATAAGAATATCGGCTTTTTTAATCATTGTTTCTATCGTGTCATTTTTATGTGCAAGACCGCTCATTTCATTATCTCCTTACATATAAAATCCGGGATTATCAATACCTGCTTTTTCATCAAAGCCCATCATAATGTTCATGTTCTGTACAGCTTGTCCTGCCGCACCTTTGAAGAGATTGTCAATTGCACAGGATACAACCAGTCTCTTAAGTCTGTGGTCTACCTTAAATCCAATCTCAACGAAGTTAGAACCTGCAGTATTCTTGGTTTCGGGAAGCATGCCCGGCTCAAGAACACGGATAAAGTATTCATCCTTATAGAAGTCACAGAAGATTTTGTAAATTTCCTCATCGGTCATATCGTTTTTGAGGTTTACATAGCTTGTTGTAAGTATGCCTCTTTTCTGCGGTATGAGGTGGGGAGTAAACGAAACAAGTATTTCATCCTTTGCCGCATGGCTAAGCTCCTGTTCAATCTCTGATGTGTGTCTGTGGGTAGCTATTTTGTATGCCTTTGAGTTTTCGGTGCATTCGCAGAAGCTGTATGGAAGCTTCTCTGTTCTTCCTGCACCCGTAACACCCGATTTTGCATCTATTATAATATTGGTATGCTCTGCAATACCTGCATTAAGAATAGGATAAAGCGCCAATATGGAGCAGGTTGTGTAGCAACCGGGGTTTCCTACGATTACAGCATTCTTGATTTTTTCTCTGTGGATTTCGCAAAGACCGTATACGGACTTCTCGAGTATATGGGGAGCACAGTGAGGCTCACCATACCATTTTTCATAAACCTCTTTTGAGTCATAACGGAAGTCACCGCTTAAGTCTACAATTTTAATTCCTTTTTCAAATATTGCAGGAATTATTTCCTTTGATGCTCCGTGCGGAAGTGCAGTAAACACCAAATCACAGTTCTTTGCAATATCATCGACATCAAGTGCACAGCACTCCATGTCTAATACATTCTTGAAGTTAGGATATATATCCGATATCTTTTTGCCCACAAAGCTGTGTGATACAAGCCTTGTTATCTCTACATTCGGATGCTTTGAGAGTATGCGGACAGTTTCTATTCCTGCATATCCCGTTGCACCGAGAACACCCACTCTTAACATAAAAATTCATCTTCTTTCCATAAAATCTCAATATATTATAGTACATTCAGAGATATTTGTCAAACGAAATGTTTTGTATTTTGAAAATGTTTAGAGACTTAAAATTTCTCACTATTGATAATTGCAATATTTGTCGGAATATGGTATACTAAAACCAAGCATAAAACAAAAATGTTGCACAGGCAGAGCGTGTGATTTAGAAAAAAGGTTGGCGTATATGAAGGAACTTAAAATAACAGATGTAAGGGTAAATCCCGGAGATGGAGCATTTCTTGTTGATGATGGAGATACAGCAATACTTTATGATACAGGGTTTGCGTTTACGGGATTTGAAGTAGCAAAAAAAATAAAAAACATACTTGGCGAAAGAAATCTTGATTACATATTTCTAACGCATTCTCACTATGACCATGCATTGGGGTCGGTTTATATACTTTGTTATTGGCCAAATGCTAAGGTTGTTGCAGGGGATTATGCAACAAAAATTTTTGCAAAACCGACAGCCAGGGCTATAATGCGAGACCTTGACAGAAAAATTGCCCAAAAATGCGGTGTGACAGATTACGAAGATCTTATTGATGAGCTTAAAGTGGATTTGGCGGTATCAGATGGCGATGTGATAAAGGCTGGGGATATGGAATTTGTAGTGTTGAATCTTCCCGGGCACACGAAATGTTCGGTAGGCTATTATTGTCCCAGCAGAAAACTTCTTTTATCGTGCGAAACAATAGGTGTATACAATGGTGACGATGATGTTGTGCCATCTTATCTTGTGGGATATGAAATGGCAATATCATCGATAGAAAGGGTACAAAAACTTGATATAGAAAGTATTGTTATTCCGCATTATGGATTGCTCAGCGGTGAAAAAGCGAAGTTTTATCTAAAAAAAGCAAAGCAAAGTGCTGTGGAGACTGCTGACGAAATAGTAGATATGTTAAAGGCAGGAAAAAACAAGGAAGAAATAATTGATTTTTTTAAAAACAAATTCTATTACGGATATATTAAAGAAATTTACCCTGTTGATGCTATGGAACTTAATACGGGAATTACTATTGATTTGCTTGCACGAGAATTTGAATGATAGATGAGAGTGATAGTTATGAAAAAAGAAAACACCGCAAAGGGCTTGATGGCGGTAGCTATGTTTGTTTTTGGTACCTTGGCACCATTTGTTCGGAATATAAACATCAGCTCCGGCGAATTGGCACTGTATCGTGCGATTATGGCTGCGGCGCTGGTAAGTGTGATTTGGTTTAATGAGGGAATAACAGTCCCCCGGATCATCGGCGGATTGTTGATTTTGGAATTTACCCTTTTGAGTGAACTGCCGATAGGGAATAAGAAATAAATATCAATTCTCATAGAATAAATGTTTGGCTTTTAATCATACAGCCATTGTCAAAAAAGGAGTAAGATAATGAAGTTCTTTTCAAAAACATATGACGAGCTTTCCACAGATGAATTATACGAAATATTAAAGTCGCGCTTGGAAGTATTTTTGTTGGAGCAACACATAATCTGTCAGGATATGGACGACTTGGACAGGGACAGCCTTCACTGCTTTTTCGTTGATGGAAACAGAGTTACAGCATATCTCAGGGCATTTTCCTCGGGCGATGATGCGGTCACTGTCGGAAGAGTGTTGACTCTTGAGCATGGTAAGGGGCTTGGAAGCAAGCTTATGAAAACAAGTGTCCAAGAGATAAAAAGGCACTTCAATAACAAAAAAATATGTGTCCACGCACAAAAGCAGGCAGAAAAATTTTATGAAAAAATGGGCTTTACTGCGGTGTCCGATGAATACTTGAAAGAGGGTATTGCCCATGTTACAATGGAAATGGATGTATAATCTATATTATACTTGACAATCTGAATGCTTTCTGATATAATTGGCTTGATACTGAGATTTGGAGATGTATCAAAATAAACTGAGGTTTATTTTGATATGTCTTTTTTTATGTAAATGAGGGGAGAATATGTTTAATGTATGATGTAACGATTATAGGAGCAGGTGTTGTTGGTGGGATGATTGCCAGAACTCTGGCGGCTTATAAGCTGAAAATTTGCATACTTGAGAAGGAAAATGATGTTGCAATGGGGGCAACAAAAGCAAATTCAGCCATAGTACACGCGGGCTTTGATGCAAAGGCGGGAAGCCTTAAGGCAAAATTAAATGTACAGGGTTCAAAAATGATGAAACAGGTCACCGATGAGTTAGGTGTCAAATATAGAAACAATGGCTCTTTGGTTATTGGCTTTAATGACGAGGACACAAGCACCATTGAACAATTGCTAAAAAGAGGCGTTCAAAATGGTGTAGAGGGACTTAGAATATTAAAAAAAGACGAGTTAAAAAAGATGGAACCCAATATATCTGAAAGTGTGACTGTTGCTCTATATGCGCCTACAGGAGCTATTGTGTGCCCTTATGAGCTTACTATAGCTGCAGTTGGAAACGCTATGGACAATGGCGCAGAGTTGAAGACAGGTTTTGAGGTATGCTGTATCAAAAATATAAAAGATGGCTATGAAATTTATTCAGAAAATGATAGTATACAAACAAGATTTGTTGTTAATGCAGCCGGGCTATACTCTGATAAAATCGCAGAAATGATTGGTGATAACTCCTTTAAAATTACACCTCGCAGAGGAGAATATATTTTGCTTGACAAAGAGTGCGGGAACATGGTTTCTCATACGATATTCCGTACACCGTCAAAGATGGGTAAGGGCATACTGGTATCGCCTACTGTTGACGGAAACCTGTTGACAGGACCTACATCTGTGGATATTGATGATAAAGAAGACACAAGCACTACGGCTGAAGGCTTTGAGCAAATTATAAAAGAAGCAAATGAAAATTTGGATTGCATTGCTTATAACAAGACGATTACATCATTTTGTGGTTTGCGTGCAACAGGTGACACGGGAGATTTTATTATAAATTCGCCAAAGCCGGGTTTTGTGAATGTTGCGGGAATCGAATCACCAGGACTTTCATCGGCACCTGCCATAGGGCTTATGGTGAGGGATATCATTGCGGGACAAGGGCTTGCCTTAAAAGAAAAAAGCGATTACAATCCAACAAGAAAGGCTATGCACAGCTTTAGGGAAGGAACTATTGAACAAAAGAACGAGATTATAAAAAAAGACAAAGCGTACGGCAGAATAATATGCAGATGCGAAGGTGTGACGGAAGGCGAAATCTTAGAGGCAATCCATACTAATCCCAAACCCACGGATCTTGATGGTGTAAAGCGTCGTACAAGAGCACAAATGGGTAGGTGTCAAGGCGGATTTTGTTCTCCATACATCATAAAATTGCTTGCAAAGGAAATGAATGTATCTTGCGAAGAAATTACCAAATGCGGTGGAAATTCAAAACTTATCACGGGCAAGACCAAGGAGGGAATGTAAAATGACAGATTTGGTTATAATCGGTGGCGGTCCTGCAGGAATGAGTGCGGCAATAGCAGCTTATGAAAAGGGCATACGAGACATATTGATATTAGAACGCGACAGTGCCTTGGGTGGTATTTTACAACAGTGCATACATAATGGCTTTGGGCTACACAAATTTGGCGAAGAACTTACGGGGCCCGAATATGCCTGGAAATATGAAAAGCAGGTAAGGGATTTGGGCATAAATTACAAGCTGAATACTATGGTTCTTGACATAAGTGAGGACAAGATTGTTACTGCAACAAATAGTGAGGACGGTATTTTTCAAATAAAGGCAAAGGCAGTTATACTTGCTATGGGTTGCCGTGAACGCGCAAAGGGCGCTCTTAACATTGCGGGTACTCGTCCTGCTGGTATTTATAGTGCAGGTACTGCACAGAAGCTTGTAAACCTTGAAGGGTATATGCCCGGTAAGAGCGTTGTTATTTTAGGTTCGGGCGACATTGGTCTGATAATGGCTAGACGCATGACACTTGAAGGAGCCAAGGTAAAGGCGGTATGTGAGTTGATGCCATATTCCGGTGGTTTGGCACGAAATATTGAACAGTGTCTTAACGATTTTGATATTCCCTTGAAGCTTAGTCATACTGTGATGAAAATCCACGGCAAAGAACGGGTGGAGGGCGTCACAATAGCAAAGGTAGGCAAAGACAGAAAGCCGGTTGTAGGGACAGAAGAATTTATAGAATGTGATACTTTGCTTTTGTCAGTAGGTCTAATACCTGAAAATGAACTTTCAAAAGGTGCTCAAATTTGCCTGGATAAAGTAACCAATGGCGCAGTGGTTGACCAGGACAGGCAGACCACCTGTGCAGGAATATTTTCCTGTGGGAATGTTTTGCATGTACACGACCTGGTGGACTTTGTTTCGGAAGAGGCAGAAATTGCAGGACAAAGTGCTGCTGATTATATAAATAATATCAGCGAAGAAAAAATCAATATAGATATAAATACAGACGGGAAAATTAGATATACTGTGCCACAGGTAATAACCAAAAACAAGGATGTTACTATATATTTTAGGGTTGCGGATGTTTATAGGAATGTAAAAATTTGCGTGTATGATGGCGAAGATGTAATCTTAACAAAGAAAAAGCCTAAGGTAGCGCCTGGGGAAATGGAAAGTATCAAGCTTAAAAAAAGTGTGCTAAAATCCTGTCACAAACTTGATTTAAGACTGGAGGAGGCGTAATTATGAACAGAAAACTCACTTGTATAGTTTGCCCTATAGGATGTAATCTTGTGGCACAGATTGAGGAAGGCAAGGTGGTTGCAGTTTCGGGAAACACCTGCCCAAGAGGAAAGGTGTATGCTGAAACAGAATGCGTGGCACCTATGCGCACAATCACAACAACGGTGAGATGTCAGAACGGAAAAATACTTCCTGTTAAAACAGACACTACCATTCCAAAAGATAAAATCTTTGAGGCGATGAAAATTATAAATAAAGCATGTCCGGTATTGCCAATCTCCGTTGGAGATGTTATAATTGAAGATGTATTTGGCAGTAATGTAGTAGCTGTTAAGAATATTTTTTAAGGGAGGACAGCATGGATAAGGTGAGAATAATTGCTGCGGCACGAAGTGATGAAGAACTTTTGGCTGCGGTTGCTTCAAACACAGAGATTATATTTATGCTGGCACCAAACATAGAAGACATTAAAAGACATGCAGATGCGGTACATAATGCAGGTAAGAAACTGTTTATACATCTTGACCTGGCAGAAGGTATCGGCAAGGATGAGTATGGAATCCGCTTTGCAAAAGGGCAGGGGGTTGATGGCATCATCAGCACTCGCACTAATATCATAAAGTTTGCGAAAAAAGAAAACCTGTATGCTGTACAGCGCTTTTTTATCGTTGATTCTCAGTCTGTTTATACGGCGGTGGAATCTGCAAAGGCATCAAAGGCAGATATGATTGAGATTATGCCGGGAACGGTGCCCAAGGTGATAAAGAAACTGAAAAAAGAACTTGATTTGCCAATAGTTGCAGGTGGTTTAATTGAAACTATCGAGGAGATAAAAGAGGCAGTTTTATGCGGTGCTACCGCAGTTTCTACGGGAAAAAGAGAGTTTTGGGAGTGTGTATTTTGAAAAACAAAAAACTATTTTTGCTTGATATGGACGGCACAATTTATCTTGATAATGACCTTTTCGACGGTACCATAGATTTTTTGGAATATGTAAAATCCGTCGGTGGAAGATATATATTTTTGACCAATAATTCTTCCAAAGGTGTGGATAAGTATGTTGAAAAACTTGAGGGAATGGGAATCAAGGCGACGGCGGATGATTTTCTGACATCTACCGATGCAACAATTCTTTATCTTAAGGAACGGGCGTATAAGAAAATATATGCTTTTGGCACAGAATCCTTTGTGAAACAACTAAAGGATTCTGGACTTAATGTTACAACAGAAAGAGAAAATGGAATTGACTGTCTCTGCATTTCCAATGACACAGAGCTTACTTTTAAGAAACTTGAGGATGCGTGTATTCTTCTTGGTGAGAATATTGACTATGTAGCCACGAATCCTGATTGGGTATGCCCTACATGGTATGGTTATGTACCTGATTGTGGTTCCTTTGCGGATATAATTTACAATGCCACAAAAAAACGACCCAAGTTTATAGGCAAACCCGAACCGGAGATGGCGCATCTTGCAATGAAGAAAACGGGATTTTCAAAGGAAGAAACGGTTCTGCTTGGCGATAGAGTTTATACAGATATCGCTTGTGGCGTAAATGCAGGCATAAGCACGGTTTTTCTGTTAAGCGGTGAGGGAACTGCAGAAGATGCTGTAAATAGTGATACAAAGCCTGAATTTATATATGAAAATATTAGGTGTTTTTATGAAGATTTAGTTAAATAATTTTTTTGTGATTTGACACAAAATTCCGTAAAAAAGATAGGCATCTGGAATATACAGTCTTTATAACACAGAGAGTATCGAATATTTTCGAAAATAGAAAGGGGATATATATGATTATAAGACAAAATGCCTTTGAAACAAATTGTAAGATGCTTAAAGGAAATCTGCATTGTCACACTACCTTGTCTGACGGAGAATGTTCGCCGGGTTCTGTAATACGACAGTATTCATCTGCGGGATATGATTTTCTTGCTATTACAGACCATAATCGCTATAATTCTAGAAATTACGCTTCTGATACAGGGCTCTTGATAATTCCTGGCGGAGAATTCGGGAGACTATTGGGCGATTTTAATATCAAGGGCCATCCCGTTGTACATGCTGTTGCGTTGGGATATGAAGATGAGAACGGTTTTAGTGACGGACAAGAGGTTGTTTTTGAAAGAGGCGGCGACATCTATGCTTGTCAGGATGTATTCGATGCTATCTCAAATGCGGGTAATATCAGTATTTTTTGCCATCCCGAATGGAGTGGAAATACAGTCGAAGAAGTGGCGGCACTTGAGGGGTATTCTATGATTGAAGTGTGGAATACTGGTAGTGCTATTTCCTTTGGAGTCAATTCTAATGCATATCACTGGGACGCACTTTTGGATAAAGGGAAAAGGATATATGCTGTTGCCTCTGACGATGGACATAGTCCTTATGAGCATTGTCAGTCGTTTGTGATGGTGCGTGCAGAAAAAACAGTTTCGTCAATCCTTGATGCTCTGAAAAAAGGAGCTTTCTATGCTTCTACCGGTCCGGAAATTTACGATTTCTACATAGAAGATGGCGTAGCCGTGGTACACTGTTCACCTGCTAAGGAAATCAGGTTCAGAAGCTTCAGAACGCCAAACCGTAGCACAAGGGGACAAAACCTGACCGGAGCTCAAACGAAAATACGCCCCGGAGCGGCATACATACGGGCAGAAGTAATCGACGAGCATGGCAGAATGGCATGGACTAACCCTATATTTTTTGATGAAACTGTATAACAAAGGTATATAAATTATGAGCACATTTTGAGTGAAATCAAGATGTGCTTTTTTATTAGGAAGGCGGAAGATATATGGAAATTGATTATAAAATTAACATGCTCGAATATTTTGATGCGGTGGTAAGGAATACTGTTGAATCAGTTCTAATAATTTCGCACAATAGAATTAAAATCAAACATGCAGGCGGAATTGAAATAATCAAATCCATTTAAATAGCATTTTGTTATTTGTTGTTGTACAATATAATATTTTATTGTTTAATGTGGAGGAATTTCAAGAATGATATTGCTTTTGTTCGAGTTTTAAAATATAATATATTTATAAAACTCAAGGAGTGTATGTTTATGGGATTTATGTGTGCAAGGCAGGCAGTTGATAAATGGGGTATATCCCAAAGACGAGTTGCTGTTCTCTGTTCAGAAAACAGAATTGCTAATGCAACGATGGTAGGTAACATGTGAATTATTCCTGATGATGCAGAAAAATCTACTGATGCAAGATGTACCAGATATACTGAGACTGACGAAAAAGGTTGAAATAGTATGCGGTGACTACAAAGAATCAGCAGACCTTATAGACAAGCACACATTCGTATACTTTGAACCGCCGTACAGCCCGCTTGCAGAGATGTCAAACTTTACAGCATACACAGAATTTCTATTCACAGATGAAGAGCAAATAGAACTTGTGGAATTTGTAGACGAAATGAATAAAAAGGTGCAAAGATAGTGGTAAGTAATTCCGTTCCGAACAATGCTGATAAAGAGGATGAATTCTTCTATAACATTTACAGAAATCGTAGAATCAAACGAGTTGAAGCTACACGAAGGATAAACAGCAATAGTCAAGGCAGAGGTAAAATTAAGGAGCAGCTTATATCTAATTTTTGGAACGGGATATATTGTCAAGATGAAAACGGAGGTCACTTATTCCAATTTAACCTTGGAAATTATACACCAAACAGCCACACTCATTATAAAAAATACAAGTATTTAAAAAGTAAAAACGAATGTTTTTGATGAGGTTAACAAAGTTATAAGACATACATTTTCGCCTTTATGTAATAAACATTCAATGATTTTTGGAAGTTTCTGTTGTCTTAAAAATAATGTTTTTGTTCCTAACTATATGTGAACTTCCATTAAAAATAAGTGAGATATAAACCTTATATAATTGATTTTATCAACACACAGAGCGGGAGGTGCAGACATGACGCAGACAGAGATTATCTCGGGCGAGGTTTCGGGCATTATATATTCAAATGACGAAAACGGCTACAAGGTTATAGAAATACAATGCGATAAACGAAGCCTTATAACAGTCGGCTATTTTCATTCCGTTGCCGAGGGCGAGACACTAAAGCTCAGCGGACAATGGATAAGCCACCCCACATACGGAGACCAGTTCAAAACAGAGCATTTTGAAAAAATCCTTCCCGCTACCCGAAGCTCTATACTGAAGTATCTAGGCTCGGGTATAATCAAGGGTATACGCAAGGCAACGGCATCCAAGCTCGTTGAGAAGTTTGGAGAGGATACCCTTAAGGTTCTGGAAACAGAGCCTCACAGAATTGCACAGATAAAGGGTATAAGCATGACCAAGGCTCTCAAGATGCAGGAGAGCTATCTCGTACAGCTCGGCTCAACAACTCTTGTGATGTTTCTGCAGGATTGCGGAATATCTGTCCGTACATCTGCCCGAATATACAAAAAGTTCGGCTCGGCTGCACTTGATATAATTAAGTCAAACCCCTACATATTGTGCGAGGAGATAGACGGCGTCGGTTTCAGGACAGCAGATGATATTGCAAAAAGGCTTGGCATATGCGAGGATAACATAAACAGAGTAAGGGCTGGTATTCAGTATACAATCAGATATAACACTCAGTTCGGACATACCTATCTTCCGAGGGATATTATAGTTACTGCATCTGCCTCTCTTCTGGAGGTTGATGTAACCGTTGCACAGGAGGCAACGGATTCTCTCATAAGGGATGGTATTCTTGTTGAGGACGGAACAAACATATACTTTTATTCGCATTACAGATGCGAGGCTTATGTTGCAACCAAGCTCTGCGAGCTTGCTTCTTGCAGGTATGAATACGAAACATCAAGAATACAAAAACAGCTTGATATAATAGAAAAAAAGCAGAAGCTTACCTTTGCCGAGCTTCAGAGACAAGCCGTAATCAGCGCAACCCAAAACGGAGTAATGGTTATAACAGGCGGACCCGGAACAGGTAAAACAACGATAATAAATGCAATTATAGATATAATGCAGTCAAACGGACTTACCGTAACACTCACAGCACCTACAGGGCGTGCCGCCAAGAGAATGAGTCAGGTGTGCTCTCTTGAGGCGAAGACAATTCACAGACTTCTCGAGGCCAGCTTTCGGGGCGATGAGGAAGAAACAGAATTCATGGTCAATGAGGACTGCCCGATAAACAGCGATGTAATCATAGTCGATGAGATGTCTATGGTAGATATTGTTCTTGCAAGTCATCTTCTTAAGGCTATCCGCAAGGGCACAAGACTTATTATGGTGGGAGATGTCAATCAGCTTCCGTCAGTAGGCCCAGGCAATGTTCTCCGTGATATTATTGCTAGCGGAAGGATAGAGGTAATCCGTCTTACACAAATTTTCAGACAGGCACAAAAGAGCCTTATCATTACAAATGCACATGGTATCAATCAGGGAGTGTATCCCGTGCTTAATGCCAGGGACAAGGACTTCTTTTTTGCAGATGTTCCAAATCCTGCAGACGGAGTCCGATATATATCTTCGCTTTGCAACGGCAGGATTTCCAATGCCTATGGCTTTGAGGCTTTTGATATTCAGGTTCTCTCGCCTACAAAAAAGGGTATAGCAGGCTCAGTTAATATAAATGAATGTATCAGGGACTCTCTCAATCCGCCGTCCGAGGATAAGAAGGAATACGATTTCGGTTTCCGTCTCTTTAGAGAGGGAGACAAGGTTATGCAGATAAGGAACAATTACGACATAAGGTGGACAAATGTCATAACCACACGCCTCGGCAATGGAGTTTTCAATGGCGATGTAGGAATAATAACATCTATACGAAAGGAGTTCAAAACCCTCACCGTCATGTACGATGACAGGAAGGTTGTGTACGATTTCAAGGATATTGCCGATGAATTGGAGCTTGCTTATTGCATTACCATACACAAAAGTCAGGGGAGCGAATTTCCTGTTGTAATTATCCCTATGTATGATGCACCTCATATGCTTATTAACAGAAATCTTTTGTATACTGGTGTCACAAGGGCAAAATCCCTTGTAATACTTGTGGGCAAGGAGTCTGTAATACGCACCATGGTGGACAATAACAGAGAGGACAAACGCTATTCAGGACTTGAAAAGAGGCTGAGAGAATATGAAGCTTAAGAATATTATCGGAATGTTTTTTCAAATAATTCTCGATTTGATATACCCCAGACATTGTGCCGTCTGTGCACGGGTTATATGGGGCTATGCACCTGTATCACTATGCAGTAAATGTATAGACAATCCGTTAAAACCAAAGGTGGTTCGTGATGACAAATACATGTTTGACGAGGCTGTTGCCGTTATCAAATATGAGGACGATGCCAAGTACAATATGATAAAATATAAATTCAAGAGTATCAAATATTATCACAAGGCATATGCTTACCTCATGGATAAGGCAGCTAAGCAAAGACCGTATTTCAGAGATGCAATAATGTGCTGTGTTCCGATATCTGCAATGAGAGACAGAGCATACAGCCAGACAAAAATAATGGCTGAGCAGCTTGCAGGGATGTGGCAGAGCAGATTTATCCCCGACCTCTTGTTAAGATGCAGACTTGTAGGACAGCTCAGCAAGATGAATGTTGATGAAAGAAGGTTCAATATAAAGAATTCTATTGATCTTAATCCCTATTACGATGTATATGATAAGGATGTAGTTGTTATAGATGATATATTTACAAGCGGTACCACAGCCAACGAATGTGCAAAGGTGCTTAAAATGTACGGCGCAAGGAATGTATATATTCTCTGCCCGTGCTATGATTGAAAGGTATTTAATATGGCATTACAGGTAGAAAACATAACAAAAACATACGGAACAGATATTATAATACAAAACATATCCCTCGCCGCAACAGATAACGAAAAAATCGGAATAATAGGTCCCAACGGTGCAGGAAAGTCAACTCTTCTTAGGATTATTGCGGGAGATTTGACCTGCGACAGCGGTAGAGTGCTGACACCCAGGGATTGCAGGGTGGGATTTTTGCGTCAGGATACAGTGCCCCAGGAGAACTGTACAATATGGGAGTACATGGTCTCGGCATTTGATGATATCATGGCATTGGAGGGCGAACTGAGACAGCTCGAAGAGAGGATGTCTCTTGGCGACAGTGACCCAGAACACGAAAAGGTTTTGAAGACATACGGAGAAAAAAGCGAATATTTTGAAAAACGCGGCGGCTTTGAAATAAAAACACGGATAGATACCATTCTTACAGGAATGGGCTTTGATGGTTTTGACAGAAACATGAAAATTGTCAATCTTTCGGGCGGAGAGAAAACCAAACTTTCTATGGCAAGACTACTCCTTGAAAAGCCTGATGTTCTTTTGCTTGACGAGCCGACAAACCACCTTGATTTCAAGGTCATGCAATGGCTTGAGGGATATCTCAAAAACTACAAGGGCATAATTATAACCGTATCTCATGACAGATATTTTCTTGATGCTCTTGTGGATACTGTGTACGAAATAGAAAGAACAACCATAACAAGATATACAGGAAACTATTCTTCATACCTCGTACAGAAAAAGCAAAATACCGAAATTGCCCTGAAGCATTACAATGCCCAGATGGAAGAGGTCAAAAAACTCGAGGAATATGTTCAAAAAAACATAGTCCGTGCTTCAACCTCCAAAATGGCAAAAAGCAGACAAAAGGTACTTGACAAGATGGAGCTTCAGGATAAACCCGTAGTGCACAGCGATGTGTGCAGATTTGCGTTCGAGGGAGTGTTCCGTTCCTATAATGATGTTCTCAGCGTAAGCTCACTCACACTCAAGATACCCAAGTCATCTGTAATAGAAACCCTGGCTTCGAATATATCCTTCGATATAAAGAGGGGAGAAAAGGCGGCAATAATAGGAGCAAACGGCGTTGGCAAATCCACTCTCTTAAAGACTATATTGGGCAGACACAGTCTCTTTGACGGTGAAGTGGAGATAGGAAGAAACACAAAAATCAGCTATTACGATCAGGAACAAAGACAACTGTCCGACGGCAAAACCGTTTTTGAGGAAATCAGTGACCGCTTTCCGCTTATGGATGAGGTTGATATCCGTACCAAGCTGAGCACGGTTCTTTTTAAGGATGAGGATGTGTTCAAAACAGTAGGAAACCTAAGTGGCGGAGAACGGGCAAGGCTTATGTTTCTTATTATTATGATGGAAAAACCCAACTTTCTTATACTAGACGAGCCTACCAACCACCTCGACCTTGCATCCAAGGAGGCATTGGATACTGCTATTGCTGATTTTGAGGGAACAGTGCTTTTTGTATCGCACGACAGATATTTTCTTAATAAAACAGCAGATATAATTATCGAGATGGCACCAAACGGCGTCAAATCATACAGGGGTAACTATGACAGCTATGTGTCGTTTAATTCAGCTTCATCAGACGCAATATCACAATCTTCAAAAACAGACAGCAAGGGTGCAACAGATTATGAGTCTTCCAAGAGGTATCAGGCACAGATAAGAAGTCTCAAAAAGAAGATTGAATCTTCGGAGAAGAGGATAAACCTTCTTGAAGGGCAGATAGAGGAATGTAACGAAAAACTTTGTGAGTGCGGTGCGGATTTTGAAGCGGCAAGGGAGTTTTTTGAGCGCAGAACCGCTCTGGAAACAGAACTTCAGGAAACTTATGAAATGTGGAATAATTTTTGTGAAGAATTGGAACAATTAAATTGTCAATAAATTCAAAAAAATTTGAAAAAAGTGTTGACAATCATCATTTGATATGATATATTAGTAAAGCACCGCAAGAGTAGAAAGTTTGCCAACAAAAAAGTTTGAAAAATTTTCAAAAAAAGTGTTGACAAATAGAAAACCATGTGGTACAATAATCAAGTCGCTTGCGAGAGACTGTGTCTTAGGCGAGGCGGCACTTGGTCTTTGAAAAATGAACAGCATTAAAAGTAAAATGAGGTTCTCGTTAATGAGAATGTACTTTTGAGTAAACCAAAATGTACTTTTAACTTTAGTAAATTTCGTTAGTTGTTTTAATGAGCTAATGAACTCTTAAAGAGCATAAAGTTCATGTGATGAACTTTAGATATTTTTTTAGAGAGTTTGATCCTGGCTCAGGACGAACGCTGGCGGCG
>JAZSFO010000054.1:0-6902 GCA_045532255.1 Clostridia bacterium
TGCATATCTCTGTAGTGATCTTCGAGGATTTTGCAAACATTGTTAAATTCTGCAAATGCTTCAGGGAATTTATCTGCCATTTCAGCAATCGGCATAGGTGTACGAACACCTGCAACAACATCTTCACCCTGTGCGTTAACAAGGAATTCACCCATAAGACCCTTGTCACCTGTAGCGGGGTCACGGGTAAATGCAACACCTGTACCGCAGTTATCACCCATGTTACCAAATGCCATCATCTGTACATTTACAGCTGTACCCCATGAATAAGGGATATCATTGTCACGACGGTAAACATTTGCTCTGGGGTTGTCCCATGAACGGAATACGGCTTCTACTGCACCCATAAGCTGTTCCTTGGGATCAGAGGGGAAGTCTTTACCGATTTTGCTCTTGTATTCTTCTTTGAATTTGCCTGCGAGAACCTTGAGGTCGTCAGCTGTAAGCTCGATATCCTGAGTTACACCCTTTTCTTCCTTCATCTCATCGATAAGCTGTTCGAAGTACTTCTTACCAACTTCCATAACAACATCGGAATACATCTGGATAAATCTTCTGTAGCAATCCCATGCCCATCTGGGGTTACCGGACTTTGCAGACATCGTCTCTACAACCTCTTCGTTAAGACCAAGGTTGAGAATAGTGTCCATCATACCGGGCATAGATGCTCTGGCACCTGAACGAACAGAAACGAGAAGAGGATTCTCCTTATCTCCAAACTTCTTGCCGCAGATTTCTTCCATCTTTGAAATGTTTTCCATTATCTCTGCCTGGATTTCAGCATTGATCTTACGGCCGTCCTCATAGTACTGAGTACAAGCTTCTGTAGATACTGTGAATCCCTGGGGAACAGGAAGTCCGAGCTTGGTCATCTCAGCGAGGTTTGCACCCTTACCGCCAAGAAGCTCACGCATGCTTGCGTCGCCTTCCTTGAAAAGATAAACAAATTTCTTTGCCATTTCTTATACCTCCATAAAATAATCTATATAATCACACCTACTATTCTATAACAAAACTGAAAAAATTTCCAGCATTTTTTTTATTTTTTTTAGTAGTTTAGTGATTTTTGCTCATTTTTGTTATTTATGCACTAAAAGATAACAAATTATTAACAAAAATTAATCATCATTTATGCCCTTCGTGAGTGTTTTGAGATAGCTTAAGCTAGACGGATAAATTTCCATTGTGTTTATCATGTATGTTTCGGTTACATGAGAAATAATTCTTATATCCTTTTCGTTACCGTTGTATGAAAAAACCGATTTGTAATCGGCATCGCAAAGAAACCTCAGAAGTTTATGTACTGATGGCGTAATCTCCGTAAGGTCTCCTCCGCTGATATCATGACATTTTTTGCAACAAAGAGTACCAGAAGATGTATCAAAATACTCAAGCTCCTTTTGGCTCCCGCAATTTGCACACGCGTAAAGGTCGGGCATGAAGCCCGCAAAGCATACTGTTTTTATTTCAAAAACCGATTTGAGCCTTGCAAGGTACTCACCAATATCTCCGTCTTTGCACTTATTCTCAGCCATACTGACAAGATACAGAGAGTTAAGCACGAAGCTGAAGTAATCGTCCTCAAGCGGAAGCTCCTCGGGAAAGCTCTTCAAAACATCTGCAAAATATGCGGCATAAGACATCTGCTCAACGGAATTTCTTATGCCGTAAAAGTTGTTTATAATACTCGCTGACGAAATATATCCAAGTCCGCCTCTTGTTGATATAACCATATCGCTGTAACAAAAGTTCTGAAGTGCGGCAAAATCCTTATGCTTATGCGAGCGAATTCCCTTTGATATTGCACTTATCTTCCCTGCATCACGGGTCTGTATTGTAAAAAGCTTGTCATTATCATTCAAATTTACCGAACTCAGAATAAGTCCGGCCGTCTTCATCTCCTGCATTTTCTCTCCTCTGTTTCTGCATCAGCTTATAGAGCAAGTAGAGCTCTACCATGCCGTAATTTTCGAACATATTCCACCATGAATTATACATACACACATCTCCTTTTTGCTATTATTCTGTGAAGATTGTGTGTTATTATGTTTGGTAAAATTTATTCGTTTGGTTTTATGATGCCCAGCTCTTTCATAAGGTTATTGGAGTTACGCCAATCGTCTTTGACCTTGACCCAGAGTTCAAGATACACCTTGGCATCAAGCATTTTTTCGCAGTCAATTCTTGCTTTTGAGCCTATTTCCTTAAGCGTCTGACCGTTTTTGCCTATAATTATTCCTTTGTGCGAATTTTTTTCGCAATATATATTGGCGCTTATATTATACATCTCTCCCTTTTCGGATATGTTTTGCTTCATCTTGACAATTTCTACTGCTGTACCGTGAGGAATTTCATCACGAAGGCATTTAAGCATTTTTTCTCTTATAAGCTCCGCAACAATTTCCTTTTCCTGCTGGTCGGTAACCATATCCTCGGGATAATACATCGGTCCTTCGGGAAGATTTTCCTTTATGACAGATGTAAGCTCGTCCATGTTTTCACCGCATCTGGCACTTACAGGCACTACTGCCTTAAAATCGTACAGCGAGCTGTATGATGCTATAACAGAAAGAATCTCATCCTTCTTAACCGAGTCTATTTTGTTGATAACAAGAATTGCAGGAATACCTCCGAGACCAGCGATGATTTCCTCCTCGGATTTTAATATTTCTTCCCTTGGTTCTGCTACTACCATAACCAAATCTGCATCTACGATTGTTTCTCTTACCTCTTTTATCATATTTTCACCAAGCTTGGTGCGGGGCTTGTGATAACCGGGGGTGTCAAGAAACACCGCTTGAAAACCGTCTCCGTGCATTATACCGAGAATTTTGTTTCTGGTAGTCTGCGGTTTCGGCGAAATAATTGCAATCTTCTGTCCGACAAGTTTATTAAGTATTGTTGACTTTCCTACATTCGGTCTGCCGACTATTGCAACATATCCTGACCTGAATTCTTTATTCATTTGAAAATTCCTCCACGAACAAAAATAACTGTAAATACAAAAAACAAAATATACTTAGGTCTCTTAAATATATCCAGAAGTGATGAGAGAAGCAAGCCCTTTCCCAAAAACAGCATCGCCGCAACAAACAGGGCAAATAAAGCGGTTATAAGTACAAATGCGGCAGAGGTATCCTTGATAGTCTTTGCCTTAATGGAATACTCCTCTGTGTATAAATCGACAGTATGTTCGATTGCAGTATTTATAAGCTCGGCTGACATTACAAGCACTATCGCCAGAATCAAAAAGCCATAGTCATAACGGCTAAGCTCAAAATATTCCGTAAACATAAGCGTACCCAATGCAGCACACATATGAAACCTAAAATGTCTCTCCGTGCGGATTGTATTAAAAAGTCCCAAAAACGCATACCTAAAGCCCCAGAAGGATTTATCTTTTGAGAGAAAGTCTTTCAAGAGTCTCCTCCTCCTTTTGACGCATAACTTCTCTTTCCTGCTCGTTCTCATGGTCATAACCCAAAAGGTGAAGTATACTGTGACAGACAAGATATCCCATCTCTCTGTGAAAACTGTGTCCGTATTCCTTGCTTTGCAACATTGCCCGTTCAAGTGACAATACCACATCGCCCAGAATAAGCTTGTCCTCAATATAGTCACCGACACCGCAAAGCATCTCGCCGTCTTCAAAAAACAAAACAGGAAAGCTAAGCACATCGGTAGGTGCATCTATGTTTCTTTGCTCATTGTTAATAACTCTTATATTTTCATCATCAGTAAGGGTAACCGCAACATAGCAGTCGTGCTCAAAACCCTCATTTGCAAGCGAGGCTTTTATGACATCCTCAATAAGTTTTTCTTCAATTTCGGTAACAGGCATTTTGTCCTGTTCATTTACAATATCAATAGCAACTGTCATTGCTTTGCCTCCGTTTTTCTTTTGTAGCTATTTTCTCTTTTTTCGTATGCTTTGATAATCTTCTGGACAAGGCGGTGTCTTACAACATCACGCTCTGTAAAATAGCAGAATGCTATATCGTCAATATCTCTCAGCACCCCTATTACATCCTTAAGTCCGCTTTTCTTACCGTCGGGCAAATCAACCTGAGTTATGTCTCCTGTAACAATTGCCTTGGAATTAAAGCCTATTCTTGTCAAAAACATTTTCATTTGCTCAGGGGTGGTGTTCTGAGCCTCGTCGAGTATTATAAAGCTGTCGTCAAGCGTTCTTCCTCTCATATATGCAAGCGGTGCAACCTCTATTGCACCCCTTTCGGACAGACGGGCAAAATTCTCCATGCCCAGCATTTCATAAAGTGCATCATACAGAGGTCTTAAATACGGGTCAACCTTATTTTGAAGGTCACCGGGCAGAAAACCAAGTTTTTCGCCTGCTTCTACGGCAGGTCTTGTAAGGATTATTCTGCTTACTTCCTTATTCTTGAATGCCTTAACTGCCATGGCAACTGCAAGATAAGTTTTTCCCGTTCCTGCAGGGCCGATACCGAATGTCACTGTATTGTTCTTTATGGCTTCGACATATGTTTTTTGTCCGAGTGTTTTACTCTTTATAGGTTTACCCTTGGCAGAAATACACACGCAGTCGCTTCCGTAAAGTGCAGACGGGTCAATACCGTCCTTGGCACTCTCTATGGCATAGGATACATTCTGGTCATTCAGCACATCGCCTGAATCAATAAGGTGCATAAGGTGCTCTATGGTTCTTGATGCCATTGCAACTGCATTCTCGCTTCCCGAAATACGAACGGTTGCATCGCGTGATATCACCGTTACTCCAAACTCGGATGATATCTGATTGATATTTTTATCATACTCGCCAAAGAGCGATATTATTTTGTCAATGCTTTCGAATTCTATTATTTTATCCATCGCACTGTTCCTCCGTATTACATACTTCTATCTCCACAGGCTCAGCAATATTTTCTAGACTCTCAAGAGTTACGGACACATAGAGGTTTCCGTCTTTATTCTTCTCATACTCATATGTTCTCCTTACTGTATGAGCACCCTCTGTCCGCTCGCTCTCTATACGCTCAGTAAGATAACTGAGTGCTCTATCCAGAACCTGCTGTTCATTTAATTCCACATTCTTTTCTATTATCTCACAAAATGTTTCAGTTGTAAAGGTCAAAGGCAAATAAATATTTTTAAATATTTTAAGTCTTGTGTGCTCTGCAGTTTTATCATACTCATCGGGCAATTTGCCAAAGCCGAACTTAAACTTACCCTTAGGAAATCTTAATGTATATTTCTTTATTTCCTTGCCCGTTTTTTCGCGTACCGTATCCGTATAGCTGTACTGTCCGTCCATAGTTCTCCATGTACGCCCTGTAACTGTTCCCATAGAGTGAATATATCTGTTGTCTCTGCATCCTGTTTCCGTAATTCCCGAAACCAGTAAATCGCCTTTATTTACAACATTATTCCTTTCTACAACCTTTCTTCCGCTTCTTACCTGCATATCGACTATCTGTGCGGGGTATGATGCTATAAGATTGCAGGGAGCACTCTTGTCAATTATTTTTTCCGCTTCTCCCTTTTCTCTGACTTCCACTACTGCTCTTGTGCCGTCAAGATTTACCCAGAGCCATGCAAGACTGTCCAGCTCTATGAGGGCATTATTTTTGATTTTGGATATTTTCTTACCAAATCTTATCTTGCCTATTCCTATTCCGTTATCATTCATAACAGAGAGAATTCTGGAATCGGGTGTTATATCATTTCCGACAATATCGACAACCCATATGCATGATGTAAGATAAGCAAAGCCTATGACAGCCAAAAGAGCACCGAAATAAAATCCGTACCGTCTCTTCCTGAGTCTCATGTAGTAGCCTATACCTTGCTTTCCGACAATACGAACCCGGACATTTGAACGCGATACTGTTTTTCTTATTTTGCGAAAGCTTGCAAAATCCAGAGTACATTCGTACCCTTTTTCTGACAAACGGATATTTTTTAATACTATGTTGTCTTTTTTGCACTCGTTGGCAAATGCCTCGATATTATTTACTCGTACAGTAACTGTATTCTTCCACGAAATCCTACTCATAATTCCTCCGACAGTACATGCATTTCAGGAACATAAGACAGTCCTCTGATTTTGCCTCTGAGCATTATTCTTGAAGGTGAAAAAAATTCAATAACAAGACCCAAACCGACAATATCCAATTCAAACCCGTTTAACTCAACAAGCACCCTGTCTTCGCCAAACAGTCTTATCGAATTGTAGTTCTCCACAACCATACAGCAATCCGACGTGATAGTTACTACGGGTTTTTCTTTAGCCATGCTTTCGGCATTCTCGGTAAGCGTTTTTATTTTATTCAGTACAGACATATGAAAAAACCTCCGTCATAAAATACTTTATGAGAAAATCTTTGGATATATGTGGAGGTTTGCTTTAATGAATGTTAAAATATCAAAAACAATTTATTCACTTTTGTTATTCACCGCTATGGCATTTGTTGCTCTGCGGTCTGAGGTTGTTATGGCCTCGGTCAAAAACAGTCTTGTTATCTGTTTTTCATCGGTAATACCTGCCCTGTTTCCTTTCATGGTACTGTCTGCCATGTTTGTATCATACAGCTCTGATTCATCGTTTGGATATATAGGCAAATTAGTATCAAGACTTTTTGGAATATCTCCATGTGCGGTATCGGCTCTTATTTGCGGTATCCTTTGCGGTTATCCCATAGGTGCAAAATGCACCGCACAGCTTCTTGAATCAAAAAAAATAACAGTCTCCGAAGCAGAGAGTCTTATCGCCTACTCCAACAATTCTGGACCGCTTTTTGTAATAGGTGCTGTAGGTATAGGAATACTCCATTCTCCAAAGGCGGGTGTTATTCTGTATATCATTCAGCTAGTATCGTCATTTATTGCAGGAGTTCTTCTAAGGGGTACAAACTACAGTTCTG
>JAZSFO010000014.1:0-6979 GCA_045532255.1 Clostridia bacterium
GTGCAAGCGAGGTGTATACGAGCACAGGGCGTATACATCCCTTGAAGTTAAGGGATTTTACGGATATCATATATGCAATTGCAGTACCGAGGATACCGAACGGAATAATGGAAAAAAGGTTTTGTATATCAAACACCGACACAACATAGCTGTAACCGATACCGCTTGCAAGGATAGCTATTATTCCCATAAACAGCGGTTTGAGCCAGGCAAATGCTATAACCTCGCCGTAACGCTCGGATTTACGCATGCGGTAGAGCACATAACCCAGAGCCAGAAACACAACCGACATAATGGGATATACAAAGCAGTATTCTCTCTTGGTTATGCCTCGAGGTCCTATGTATATGTATTCCATAAGCTGTTCTATGTTGTCTGATGAAAAGCCCAAAATCTCATGGGAAAACACAGAATCAAGTATCACAGTAATCCATAGGGGCAGAAAGCCAAATCCGACAGTAAATACAACTGTTCCCACAGGACTTCCCGTCATGTTGTTTACAAGAGTTGTAAGCGAGAATATTACGATAGCATATGCAAAGCCTGTATAAAGCCACCTGCCTATATCCGAAAGCACAATGTAGTCCTTGCACACAGGGTCAAAGGACAGAGCCGTAATTATCCCTGCGGTTAGAAGCATCGGCAGAGCAATAATAAACAGTCCCGAAACAAGCTTTGTTATATAAAGCGTGTGTCTTCTTAGCGGAAGACTGTGGTGCATGGATACAGAGCTTTGGTAATGCATATAGCTCTCTATAAGCACAGCTGTTCCGAAGCTGAATATCATGGATATTATTGCACCCGAATCCGTCCAGCCGAAGATTGTCTCCCTTAATTGCTCATGTGCCATAAAGCACTCATTGTAAAGAGGTATTACAGATGCTATGACAAAGAGAAGTGCCTCGAGGGCAGATATCCACCAGTATCTCTTAAAGTCCGAACAAAAAATTGTCTTATTAAAGAATGATGTTTTCGAATTCATAACCCTTACCTCCCAATTCATAGATAAATACTTCCTCCAGAGTAAGCGGAAGAATATCGCATATTATAGGCTCATAGTGTGCTATGCGAGCCTCTATTTCATTTATTTCGCCCCTCACGATTGCGGTGTGAACTCTGCCCGAGGTCTCAAGGTGCAAAAGCTCCTCTTCTCCGAGCATATTATCGGGAAATTCGGTTTCAAAGGCAAGCTGGATTTTGTGTATGTTGCCCTTGATGTCATCGAGGGATTTTTCGAGCACAATCCTACCCTTGTGCATTATGCCAACATGGTCGCACACATCCTCAAGCTCACGAAGATTGTGGCTCGATATCAGTACGGTTGTGTCGTACTCGGCAACATCCTGCATTATTACCTTCCATACATTTCGTCTCATTACAGGGTCAAGACCGTCTACAGGCTCGTCAAGTATCATAACACTCGGGCAGGTGCATATTCCTAGCCAGAAGGCAACCTGCTTTTGCATACCCTTTGAGAGTCTTCGTACCTTTCTTGATGTGTCTATCTTAAATACCTCTTTGAGATTATTAAATCTATCCTCATTCCATGAGGGATATATACCCTTGTAGAACTTAGCCATGTCGGCTATCGAATAGGTGGGGAAGAAGTAAAGGTCATCGCCTATGTATATTACAGAGGATTTGACATCTGTGTTTTCAAACACCCTCTTGCCGTCTATCGTAACTTCTCCGCCGTCCTGTACATATATGCCTGCAAGATGCTTGATAAATGTAGTCTTACCAGCTCCGTTTGGACCAAGCAGACCGTAAACAGAGCCTTTTTTTACATTGAGGGTAACTGAGTCAAGAGCACGGAAGCCGTCAAAGCTCTTGGTGAGGTCAATTGATTTTATCATAGCTTTTCCTCCTTGTATAAACTGTGTATCATATCTTTCAGCATTTCTTCATCTGTTTCCAGAAATTTAAGCTCTCTCACAACAGAGCAAAAGGTGTCAATAAGCGAGGATTTGTCCTTTTCGCTTGCGGTATCGTGTCTCCTAGACACAAAGCTTCCCTTAGCCTTAAGTGAGTAAATGTACCCTTCGCTTTCCAGATCCTTATATGCCTTTTGGATTGTGTTGGGATTTATGGCAAGCGATGAGGCAAGCTCCCGTACGGACGGGATTTTTTCATTCTCTCTGAAAATCTCTGTTATAATGAGCTTTTTTATTTTGTCCTTTATCTGCTCATAAAGGGGTCTTCTGTCACCAAAATCAAGCTGAAGCATTTTAACACTCCTTTCTGTATTAACTGTACTAATACAAATAATACAGTATGCTTTTCGGTTTGTCAATACTTTTTAGGAAATTATTGAAAAAAAGTAAAAATTGTTGTATACTGATTTTATTAGAGATGGAATCGTCGATTTTACTTGTGCACTGAGTTGGTGCTGTGAGCGTAGCGAGGGTTTGGCGAATTATGTCGCAAGATGAAAAACAAAAACTCTTTTACGGAGGTTTTACATATGGATAACAAAATACAAATATTTGAAGATAAAAGAATAAGAACTGCATGGAATGAAGAAACAGAAGAATGGTATTTTTCTGTTGTTGATGTAGTGTCTGTTTTGACAGATAGTAAAGATCCAACTGCATATTGGAGGAAATTAAAGCAGAGATTAAAAGCAGAAGGGAATGAAACCGTGACAAATTGTCACGGTTTGAAGATGATTGCTCCTGATGGAAAAAAACGAATGACGGATGTAGTTGATACAACTAATCTGTTAAGACTTATCCAATCAATACCATCACCTAAAGCAGAACATTTTAAGATGTGGCTTGCCGAAGTTGGAAAAGAACGAATTGATGAAACTATTGATCCTGAACTTGCAATCGACAGGGCAATAGAAACTTATCAAAAGAAAGGCTACAGTGATGAATGGATACATCAAAGGATTTTGTCCATCAGAGTGCGCAATGCTTTGACCGATGAATGGGACAAGCACGGAGTACAAAAGGGTGTAGAATATGCCATCCTCACAGATGAAATTACAAAAGCCTGGTCGGGAATGACAACGAGAAAATATAAAAATCTCAAGGGACTTACAAAAGAAAATTTGAGAGATAATATGAGTGACCTTGAAGTTGTCCTTAATATGCTTGCAGAAGCAACAACTACAGAATTATCAAAAACAAAAAATCCACAAACATTCAAGGAAAATTTAGAGGTTGCTAAAAGCGGTGGAGAAGCTGCGGGTATAGCGAGGGAAGAAGTTGAGAAAAGAACAGGAAAATCTGTTATTACCTCAAAAAATGCAGCCGAACTAAATCAGGTAGTAGTTGATTTAATTGAGGGCATTACAGAGAATGAAGAATAATTTTTAAAATTTAATAGAATAGTTTGCCGATTTTGATATTTACATATACTATCGGAGGCGAGAAAATCCTGTATTCTCGCGGGTTCTAATGTAAAATGTTTAAGGAAAATCCAGTGAAAAAATCAGAAAAAATAGTAGGTCCATATTGTGCCTTGGCACAACAAGGTTCTCCAAAATATAGAAATCTTTGATTTCGTTATATTTCGTGATGGTTCTTATTATTCACTGTTCGCCTGACTTAACACGAACTTATGCTAAAATTTATGAATCTAAACCTTATATCTCGCAATCGCTAAATAATATTGTGGCATCTGGATTATACAGTCTTTATATAAATATGGGAGGCAAAAGAATGAAACTTACAGAAATTTTAAATACCGACAAGCTGTCCCTGTCGTTTGAGGTGTTTCCGCCAAAGACCGACACAGCCTTTGAAAGTGTCCGCTATGCGACAGAAGAGATAGCAAAGCTCCGCCCTGCCTTTATGAGTGTTACATACGGTGCAGGAGGGGGAACAAGTAAATACACGCTTGATATAGCCTCGGGCATCAAGAGGGCATACAAGGTGCCGACTCTTGCACATCTCACCTGTGTTTCTTCGTCAAAGGAAACCGTGAGACAAAGGATAAATGATATCATAAACGCAGGAATTGACAATGTAATGGCACTTCGGGGCGACCTCACTCCCGAAATGGAGGGCAAGGACAGAAGCGGATGGGATTACCGTCATGCGATAGATTTGATTAGGGATATAAAGGAAATAAGCTCTGACCTTTGTATAGGCGGTGCCTGCTATCCCGAAATCCACCCCGAGAGCAGTGACAGGGCAGAGGATATATATTATCTTAAGCAAAAGGTGGATGCGGGACTCAGCTTCCTTACTACGCAGATGTTTTTTGACAACAACCTACTCTATAGCTTTCTATATAAAATAAGGGAGGCAGAGATTACCATTCCCGTTATACCGGGAATTATGCCCATAACCAATGCTAACCAGATAGAAAGGGCAATAAAGCTCTCAGGCTCCTTTATGCCCCAGAGATTCAAGAGCCTTGTAGACAAATTCGGACACAGCCCCGATGCCATGAAGCAGGCAGGAATAGCATATGCAACAGACCAGATTATAGACCTCTTTGCCAACGGCATAACAAATGTTCATGTGTATTCCATGAACAAGCCCGAGGTTGCACAGAAAATAATGGATAACCTCTCCGACATATTGGGTTGACACTTGGGTTTGGCTGTGATAAAATGTAGCAAGAAAGGACTGATTATAAATGAATTTTGAAACAAAATGTCTTCACGCAGGATATTCTCCCAAGAACACAGAACCCCGTGTTGTACCTATAGTACAGAGCACTACATATGTATATGATTCCACAGAGGAGGTAGCTTCGGTATTTGACGAGCCTACCAAATCCCTTATATATTCCAGATTTGCCAATCCTACCGTTATGGCGGTGGAAAATAAGATAGCAGAGCTCGAGGGCGGTGTAGGTGCTATGTGCACATCATCGGGACAGGCGGCTACGCTTCTTTCCATACTCAATATCTGCAGAGCGGGGGACAGCTTTATCAGCACTACCGAAATATACGGCGGAACAGTCAACCTCTTTGCATATACCTTCAAAAAGCTGGGTATAGAGTGCATATTTATAGACAAGAACGCAAGCGACGAAGAGATTATGAAAGCCTTCAAGCCCAATACCAAGGCGGTGTTTGGCGAGACCATAGCAAATCCTGCACTTACCGTACTTGATATTGAGCGTTTTGCAAGAATTGCACATGCAAATAATGTTCCCCTTATTGTAGACAACACATTTGCAACACCTGCTCTTTGCAGACCCATGGATTTTGGTGCGGACATAGTAATTCACTCCACATCAAAGTATATGGACGGCCATGCGGTTCAGGTGGGAGGCGTTATCGTTGACAGCGGTAACTTCGATTGGACAAGCGGCAAATTCCCCGAGCTTGTAGAGCCTGACGAATCATATCACGGTATATCCTATGTAGAGACCTACGGCAAGGCGGCATATATAATCAAGGCAAGAATGCAGCTTATGAGAGACTTTGGCGTATATCCGGCGGCACATTCCGCATTCCTCTTAAACCTCGGTCTTGAGACCCTCGCTGTTCGTATGAAGCAGTACTGCGAGAATGCAATAAAGGTGGCAAATTACTTCAAAAACAGCGACAAGATAGAGAGTGTCAAGTATCCCGGACTTGAGGGTGATGTTGATTACGAGCTTGGCAAAAAGTACCTTAAGGGTGCAAGCGGTGTTATATCCATTGTCATAAAGGGCGGAAGAGAAGCGGCTATGAGATTTATGAATTCTCTGGAGCTCGCATCAAATGAGGTACATGTTGCAGATATCCGCACATGCGTGCTCCATCCTGCTAGCGAAACCCACCGTCAGCTTACAGACGAACAGCTTGTTGCCGCAGGCATTGACGCAGGAATGGTAAGATTTTCTGTTGGACTTGAAAATGTTGATGATATCATAGCAGATATCGAAAAGGCACTTAATAATATATAATTGATGATTAGTAAAAGGAACGGGGCTGTCTCACTTCAAAAAGGTGAGACAGCTCTTAGTTTTTGCTCAAATGAGAAAAAACTTATAAAATTTGACATTTTATTTCTGTGTATATAGGGTACAAACACTAAATGCATTCAAATCATTCTGCTTTTTACATATCTTATTATTTTTCTTGCAATTTTTTCTGATATGTGTTAAACTATATTTGCGACGCAACTTAATATTTGGGAAAACTATGGGGGAAGTATTTTTATTTTGGTAAAAATGCATTCTCTATTTTGGCTTTCTCTCATAGTTTGTCCAAGTTGTGTCGCAGCAATCGGAGTTATGCATTTTTCGTGCGTCACTTCGGTGACGCATTTTTTGATTGGAGAGATAAAAATGAATGTAAAAGTGGAGCTTTTAAAAACCCACATATCTGATTTTATAAATAGCAATTTAGAAGATTTTGAAATTGACGCATCACAAATTGCCGATACTGTAGCAATAAATATGTTATATGAAATACAAAGTATAATAAGTAATGAAAACTATTCCGACTTTGAAGCTATTGAGGAAATAGTATGTGTATTTGAAAGGAATAAGATTGATTTCGGGTTTCGGCATGATTTTTAATATTTAATTGCATCCATTCTGTACTTAAAATTCAGAAAAAAGGACTTGAATACCCCTACGAGTACTTCCTCGTACCCCAAGGGCATTTCCTCGCTACGCTCAGGGCGCCCACGGAGTAATCCTCTGCGGTCAAGTGCTGTATTGATAAAAGCGGGTAGGGTAATGATACATCAGCATATTGGCTTGCACGGAAGATTGCACATATGACGAAAAAAAGCTGTTGACAAAATGAATACAGAGGTATATAATAAAAATATAAAAAGGCAAGACCTCAAACGGTTGTGCCTAAACGAAATTTATTCTAACGAATAACCGTCTTTGCCGAGGCGGTTATTCTGCTCTTATGGAGAAAATCATCAGTAAGATGATAATTTCTAAAACTGCAAAAAGCAATTTTTTTGCCATTAGCAATATGCTTACTTTTCATAAGCATCCCTCCTTTCATAGACTCAGCAATACTGCCTGTATATGTAAAGGTAGGTCACAACCGCCGGTGAAAACACCG
>JAZSFO010000097.1:0-9884 GCA_045532255.1 Clostridia bacterium
GAAAATTTTTTGAACCTAAAACAAGATAAAATAGTTATTTATCAAGGCGGAAGGGTGCAGGAATACTTTCGTATTTCAAGACCGACAACGAAGAGAAATGACTATTTTACTTGTTTTAGGCGGGTTTGGATGCTGGTGCAACTGCTTAAATCTGCACAAAAAACGGAGCCGCGCTGACAAGCTCACTCAGAGCTTGGCATCGCTAAAATTGCCAAACCGCAGCGGGAATTGATTTTTGGCAATTTTACTCCGTTTTTGCTTGATTTCAGGCATCTGTTTTAACTTGAAATCCGCAAAAAGCAACGCATTGAATACCCTCTGCTGTGCGCTCGTACGATATGCGGTATCCCATATCACACGCCTTATGAATTTTGGGACAAAACATTTGACCCAAATCAAAGTAAAAATTCCGTAAAATCGACGGAATCAAATTTCCGCTGCTGTCCGTCGATTTTAGCGGAGCCGACATGAGTTGTCGGTTCGACGCGGCGGTATTTTTACAAAGATTTGGGGCGGATGTTCCCAAAATTCATACCTAGTGTGATATGGGATATCGCAAAGCGTGCGAAGCAATTGTATAGGTTTTACCCTTCATAAAATCACTCAAATGTTCTACGTGGAACACTTGCGGTGCTCAATACAGTTATGCCAATATTCGACATTATATTCTGTTGACAAAACACAATGCATTATGATATAATCACAATTGCCAAATAACTTTGAATATTCTCAGAAATCAGTATGTTTTTTCATTAGGAAAAAACGTACACTCTACTGCATACTATTTTTGGGAATATTATGAAGTTGTTTGGCGACAATATGAGTCGTACGTTTTTCATGCGTCGGCTCTGTGCCGGCGCATTTTTTAATATCATGAATAAATTATCAAACAAAAGGAGATAGAATTATATGTCGGATTACGAAAAAATGTACTATGAATTATTTAATAAGATTACGGATGCTATAGAGCTCCTTAAGGAGGCTCAAAAAGATGCAGAAGAAAAATATATGTCTCAAAGGCAGGAATGATGTCTGTTTGTAAATTCCGCAATTATTATGTTGCAGAAAGACATATTTTATAAAAATAACGCTTTGGCGGGGGTATTCAATAAGTTGTCGGGTGCGTATGTTTTGACTTAAAACACGCAATGCCAGCTTATTGAACAACCTCCGCTGTGCGCTTGTACGATATGCGATATCCCGCATAACACGCCTTATGAATTTTGGGACTAATGTTCCCAAAATTCATACCTAGCGACAGACGGGATAGCGATAAGCGGACGAAGCATTTGTATAGGGTATGCCCTTATAAAATTACTCAAATGTTCCACATGGAACAAATTAAAAAAAGCACCACAAGTGTTCCATGTGGAACATTTGCAGTGCTTTTTGGGGGATTTGAGCAATTTAAACAAACATATAACTTTCAATTTTCCATTTTCAACTTTCCATTATTTCTGTATTCTTATGGTATATTCATAATAATTATCTGTCTCATCTTTTTTCGCAGACGCCTCTATTCCGTTCTCATTCATAAGGCTGACCGCCTTGGATATTGTCTTAAAGAACACCCTCACATCAGAAATTGACCTATGCATTTTTTTAGCGGGCTTAATATCTATTCCCTTTCGTATTATCCTATCCACCATTTCTTCGCTCTGCCTTACGCCCATAGACAAATCACACATTCTCGTGGCGGCGGAAATCTGCTTTTCCTCGCTGTCCAGCCTAAGAAGACATCTTGCATGGCGCTCTGTAAGAGAATTGTCTCTTATTATTTCTATTACGCTTCGGGGTAGCTTTAATAATCTCAGCTTGTTGGCAACAAAGGACTGAGTTTTACCCAGTTTTGATGCAAGCTGTTCTTGAGTGAGATTAAATCTATCTATTACCTCTCTGTAGGAATACGCCTCTTCGATGAAGCTAAGGTTCTGTCTCTGGATATTTTCTATAAGACCTACCATGGCACTTTTGGTATCCTCCATGTCTGTTACAATCGCAGGAATTTTCAGAAGTCCCGCAAGAGCGGCGGCACGCAGTCTCCTCTCCCCTGCCACAAGCTCATATGTGCCGTCCGTCTTTTTGCGCACGGTTACGGGCTGCAAAATTCCGTATTCTCTCACCGAGTCGGCAAGCTCCCTTAGGCTGTCGTGGTCAAATGTCTTTCTCGGTTGGTTGGGGTTTGGCATAACAATATGTATGGGAAGGTTTACAATCTCTCTTGTATTTATCCTCGGATAATCACTTGGGTCCCCTGTGAGAAGCTGTGCCTTTATTTTCTTTAGTATCTCCATAGCTTTTCCTCCGTTTTTTCTTTATTTTAACACCCCCGCGAGAAAAAAGAAACAAAAACCGTTCGCCTAAAAAAGACACAAAAAAATAAGAACCCCCTTAAATCAGGGGTTCTCTTGACGGTTTTGGTGCTTTTCGGGGATATTTTGTCGGGGTTTGCGATATCTTTTCTATTATAACAACATTATGATTTATGTCCCCGTCAGGTAATTCATATGTTCTAATTTCCTTAAGTCTTCCTCCTAGAAGAGAAATCGCCTTTTTTGCTTCCTCAGCTTCCTCGTAAGCCTTGGGGCCCTTGAGGCTTACGAACAATCCGCCTTTCTTTACAAACGGCAGACAAAGCTCGCAGAGCGTCGTGAGGTTGGCAACAGCTCTTGACACACACACATCATATTTTTCTCTGTGCTTTGCATCCTTTCCAAGCTCTTCTGCACGAGAGTGTATGGTCAAAACATCGTCTATTCCAAGCTCCGACAGCACCTCATTAAGAAAGTTAATTCTCTTATTCAGCGAATCCACAAGAGTTAATCTTATGCTCGGGTTATTTATCCTTATGGGAAGTCCGGGGAAGCCCGCACCCGTTCCCACATCAATTACGCTCACATTGTCCTTGATTAAATCCTCTGTGCCCTTTATACAGTCGAGGAAATGAAGCACAGCAACCTGCTCCTCCTCGGTAATGGCGGTAAGATTTATCTTTTCGTTCCAATCTGTCAAAAGCTCATAGTATCTGTAAAAATCATCACTTGCCTCAGAGCTTATTCCATTTGATATAAGTATCTCTTTTAATGACATGGCAATTCTCCTAATTAGTTATATAAACAAGCAGAACATTTACATCCGCAGGCGATACGCCCGATATTCTCGATGCCTGTCCTATTGATTGCGGGCGGATTTTAGTAAGCTTCTGTCTCGCCTCAAGACGCAGACCGTATACATCGTCATAGTTTATATCATTGGGGATTTTCTTTTGTTCAAGTTTTTTGAACTGTTCTACCTGTGCAATCTGCTTTTTGATATATCCGTCATATTTAATCTGTATATTAACCTGCTCTGCCTCATACCTATCCAGCGCGGGCCTATTAGGGTCTATGGGTGCCAGCTCCTCATAGCTTAGCTCGGGTCTGCGGATTAACTCGCAGAGCTTAATTCCCGTTGTTATGGGTGTGCTTGAGCAGCTTTCAAGAAGCTCTGTTACTTCCCTTGTCGGTCCCACGGACACTGTCATTACTCTCTTTATCTCATTTTCTATATTTTCCTTTTTATTAAGGAACTTATTATATCTTTCCTCCGATATGAGGCCTATCTCATATCCCTTGGGGGTAAGGCGAAGGTCCGCATTGTCCTGTCTTAAAAGAAGTCGGTATTCGCTTCTGCTTGTCATCATTCTGTACGGCTCGTTTGTGCCCTTAATCGTGAGGTCATCAATGAGAGTTCCTATATATGACTCGCTTCTGTCCAAGATAAATTCATCTTTTCCCAGACATTTGTTCGCGGCATTGATGCCTGCCATAAGTCCCTGTGCCGCCGCTTCCTCGTATCCTGAGCTTCCGTTGAACTGACCCGCACCAAAGAGTCCCTCATAATCCTTGAATTCAAGAGTTCCCTTAAGCATAGTGGAATCTATGCAGTCATATTCTATGGCATATGCGGTACGCATCATGTGTGCGTTTTCGAGTCCTGCAACCGAATGAAGCATCTCTATCTGCACCTCTTCGGGAAGCGAGCTGGAAAAGCCCTGAATATACATCTCCTCCGTATCAAGACCCATAGGCTCAACAAAAAGCTGATGCCTGCTCTTGTCCGCAAAGCGAACCACCTTGTCCTCGATTGACGGACAGTATCTCGGCCCGACACCCTCTATCATACCGCTGTAGAGGGGCGAACGGTGAAGATTTTCTTTAATTATTCTGTGGGTTTCCTCACTTGTATATGTAAGGTGGCAAACCACCTTGTTTTCGCCTGCATCCTCGGTTTCAAAGGAAAACGGAACAATCTCCTCATCTCCCTCCTGAACCTGCATTTTGGAAAAGTCTATTGTATTGCGGTTTACCCTTGCAGGTGTTCCCGTCTTAAAGCGTCTTAATTCTATTCCTGCTTCCTTGAGGCAAGCGGAAAGCTCATTTGACGGGAATACTCCGTCAGGTCCGCTCTCGTAGCTGACATCTCCCACTATCACCTTGCCCTTTAAGAATGTGCCCGTTGCAATAATCGCGCTTTTTACCTTGTAGCGTGCTCCGATTTTTGTAAGTACGCTCTTTACCTCGTTATTCTCTCCGAATTCTATTGATACAATCTCCGCCTGCTTAAGAGACAGATTGGGTGTGTTCTCCAGAGTGTGCTTCATTTCGTCCTGATACCTTCTGCGGTCGGACTGCACACGAAGGCTGTATACCGCAGGACCCTTGCCCTTATTTAACATTCTCGATTGAAGGAAGGTCTTGTCGGCATTTTTGCCCATCTCACCGCCAAGGGCATCTATCTCTCTTACAAGGTGTCCCTTTGCCGTACCGCCTATACAGGGGTTGCAGGGCATATTGGCAAGAGTGTCCATGTTTATTACAAAAAGGATTGTGCTTGCACCAAGCCTTGCCGATGCAAGTGCCGCCTCACAGCCTGCATGTCCTCCGCCTATTACGGCTACATCATATTCTCCTGCGTAATATTCATTCATAAGTCTCACCTTTAATTCCTATCAAACATATATACTTAGTAGAAGTTATCAACACTACAGGTTACTTGCCCACACAAAAGCTGTGGAATATCCTGTCTACTATCTCCTCGCCTACTGTCTGCCCCGTAATCTCTCCAAGAGCCGATATGGCATCTTCTATATCCACAAAGGTTACATTAGGCTCCATTCCGAGTTCTATGGCATCTATTGCACCGCCAAGTGCCTGTTCTGCTTTCTTTAATGCGTCTCTGTGGCGGACATTTGATATAATCGCCTCATCCGAAGATGCTATGTCTCCTACATCAAACATCCTGTCTATAGCTTCCCCGAGCTTATCAAGACCCAAACCCTCTTTTGCAGAAAATTCTATAACTGTTTGGAAGATATCATAAAGCTCCGTCATATCCGCTTTAATTCCGTCCTCTGCCTTGTTGATGAGGACAATTGTATTCTTATCCTTTATACACTCAATAATATAACGGTCGCTCTCGTCAAGCTCCTTTATAGCATCGGCAACAAAGATTACAAGCTCGCTTTCCTTAAGTGCCTCCCTCGATTTCTCCACACCGATTTTTTCTATGGCATCATCTGTTTCCCTTATGCCTGCGGTGTCTGTGAGCGAAAGCATCACTCTGCCTATATTTACAGTCTCTTCGATTGTGTCCCTTGTAGTGCCTGCAATATCCGTTACTATAGCTCTGTCGTCTCCGCAAAGGAGATTGAGAAGAGACGATTTTCCTACATTGGGCTTGCCTGCAATAACTGTGGGTATGCCCTCTCTTATTATTCTTCCTCTGTCCGAGGTCTCCGCGAGGCTTCTTATATCGCAAAGACAGGCTTTAAGTCCGTCCGTAAACTCATCATCTGTAAGCGGTTCAAGGTCCTCATCGGCAAAGTCAATAAGCACCTGCAGATGTGCTGTAAGAGAAAGAAGGTTTTCCCTTATTTTAGAAATCCGTTCAGAGAGCTTGCCCCTTAGCTGATGTACAGAGAGCGAATGTGCGTTTGATGTCTTGGCATTTATGATATCTATTACAGCCTCCGCCTCTGCCAAATCCATTCTGCCGTTAAGAAACGCCCTCTTGGTAAATTCGCCTGCGTCGGCTAGCCTTGCACCTGCACCCAGAACTGCAGATAGGATATCCCTTGTGCTTACTATTCCTCCGTGACAGCTTATCTCCGCCACATTCTCCCTCGTGTAAGAGCGGGGAGCAAGCATAACGGTACACAGCACCTCGTCTATAACCGTACCGTCACCTCTCACAGCAAAGCCGTGGGTTACTGTATGAGTGGGTGCATTTTTAAGTGTCTTTCCGTAATTATTTTTGAAAACTCTGTCCGCAATCTCTATTGCATCTTTTCCGCTCAGGCGGATAACAGAAATTCCGCCCTTTCCGATGGGGGTGGAAATTGCGGCTATCGTATCATCAAAACGCATTTTTCAAAGCCTCCCAAACAAACAAAAAAGGTTGCCCGCATTGCCGAAATAACTTGCGGCAAACATCTGTCGGCAACCTTGATTAATCTTAGTCCTTCTTAAGTGCGATTACAACTTTTCTTCTCATGCCCTGTCCCACACTGTAAGTGGTAACCTTGTCATGATCCTGAAGTGTAGCGTGGATAATTCTTCTCTCATATGCATTCATAGGCTCAAGAGAAGTATTTCTGCCCGATTTTACAACCTTGTTTGCAAGCTTGTTTGCAAGACTTTCCAGAGCTTTTATTCTCTTTTCTCTGTAGTTTTCGGTATCCATATAAACCTTTACAAAGTCCATATCGCCTCTGTTTACAACAAGGCTTGTAAGGTGCTGAAGTGCATCGAGGGTTTCGCCTCTTTTGCCTATTACTATGCCCATATCAGGACCCGAAAGCTCTACTTCAAGAGAGGAATCTTCTTTCTTTATATTAACATCAACCTTTTCGCCAAGTATATTAAAGAGTCCGTCAAGGAACTTCTGTGCTCTCATGTCTACTGAGTCTTGGTATGTAACCCGAACATGTGCATCCTTGCTTCCAAAACCGAAAAGTCCTTTGGAACCCTCTTCCACAATCTCTATCTCTACCTGATCTTCCGTAAGACCGATCTCCTTAAGCGCAAGCTCTATTGCTTCCTGCTTGGTTTTAGCACTTTTTTCTATAACATTAGTCATGATATTATCCTCTTTTTTTCTTTTTTATATTATACTTCTTCATTTTTGCCTGCAATTTTTCTTCTCTTTCCTTGTCCTGTCTTTCTATCTCAGCCTTAAGCTTCTCGTTGTAGTAGCCATTCAGTACTACAGTCTGCACGAGAGAAAGAATATTTGATACCGTCCAGTAAAGACCCATAGCAGACGGGAATGTAAGTGTGAGCCACAAGGTCATAAGGGGCATAAAATATGTCATGGACTGAGTCATTGTCTGTGCAGTATTTTCCGAACCGCCTGTTTTCTGGTCGGGCGAAAGAACTCTCTTTGGCTTTTCTTCTGACTTTTTGTCTTCCTTGTTCTTGTTCATAGCTGTACTTACCTTGCTTGTAAGGTAGGTAGTAACACATGCAAGAACAGGAATAATAAGCGCAGTAAGAGCAATCAACCCCGCCTTACCTGCCATAAGAAGCTTAATTTCTTCCCATGGTGTCTGCGCAAGGTCAAGACCAAAGAAATCGAAGTTTAACTTACCGAGCTTCTCGGCAAGGACAATCTGTGCTCCTGCACTTGTCTCAGCTAAGCCGTGTGTTTTAAGTGCCTTTGCAAGCTCCTTTGCACCGTAGCCGAGAACATATTGAACAGGTTGCTGAATAACCCTGTAAAATGCAATAAGAATAGGGAACTGAATAAGAAGAGGCAAACATCCGCCCATGGGGTTAACGCCGTATTCCTTATACAGCTTCATTGTTTCCTGGCTTACCTTATCTTTGTCATATTTATACTTTTCCTGAATCTCTGTAAGCTTTGGCTGCATACGCTGCATCTTTGTCATAGATTTCTGCTGTTTGAGAGTGAGAGGCAGCACCAGAAGCTTAATAAGTATCGTAAGCAGAATAATAGCTATACCGTAGTTCTCTACAACTCCGTATATAATGTTGAGCATAAAGCCCAACGCTCTGTAAATATAGCTCATTTTTACCTCCTGATAAAAGAAACATTCTCACTATTAAGGCAAATCTATTCCCCCGCGGGAGAAGGGATTGCACCTGAGAATCCGCTTCAAAGCGAGATATGAGCCCTTTAGTGCTCCGTATTTTGTTATCGCCTGAATCGCATATGACGAGCAGGTCGGATAAAATCTGCAGCAAGGCTTCTTTAAGGGCGACAAATATCTGCGGTAAAATTCGATTATGCAAATAAGTATCTTTTTCATACAATCTCTGACTTTTCTATACAATATTTCATAGACGACACTACCTTGTCATAAGGCACATATGCCATCCTTGCCCTGGCAGCTATAATCACATTGTAGCCGCACTCCGTTTTGGGCATACATTGACGGTAGGCAGCACGAATAAGCCTTTTTGCACGATTACGGTCATGCGCCTTACCTACCGCCTTGGATACAGTAATTCCAAGGCTGTTTGCATTGGTTCTGTTTTTGTAATAGTGGAAAACCATGCAATCGGAAACCACTTTTTTCCCTCTTTTGTACGCGTATAAAAACTCTCTGTTGAGCTTGACGGTTCCTTTCACTATAGCATCACCAAACTATCCATAGTACAAAAAACGGAACGGCCCTTTGCATATATCAAAGTCACAGACCGTTCCCTACAATACTTGTAGGGTTGAGATATCCTCAACCGTTACTGTAGCCGAAGCTAACAAGTTAAGCAGACAATACTTTTCTGCCCTTTAATCTTCTGCGAGCTAAAACCTTTCTTCCGTTTCTGTCGCTCATTCTTGCTCTGAAGCCGTGAACCTTACTTCTGTGTCTCACGTTAGGCTGGTATGTTCTTTTCATTAACTCTACACCTCCCTCAAAAATACAGCCGACAAGATTCTTTCCAGACGCTTGACAAAGGCCAAAACCTCTGCCGTATCCGCCAAAGGAATCCCGCCGCGTACAAGAGCGGAGTGCCGTATTCTTGTCAAAAGATAATATTGCCGACTAAAAATCACATTTAATTATATACCAACATATTTTATTTGTCAACACTAAATTTTGCCTGATTTATTATAAATGCCTGTTTTGTGCACAATTTTTGAAGGTTTTGGCTCATTTTGTGCACAAATTGTGTGCTATGAACAATTATGTGAAGGGTATAATTTATACAATTGCTTCGTCCGCTATACGATATCCCATATCACACTAGGTATGAATTTTGGGAACATCCGCCCCAAATCTTTGTAAAAATCCCGCCGCGTCGAACCGACAACTCATGTCGGCTCCGCTAAAATCGACGGACAGCAGCGGAAATTTGATTCCGTCGATTTTACGGAATTTTTACTTTGATTTGGGTCAAATGTTTTGTCCCAAAATTCATAAGGCGTGTGCTACGGGATACCGCATATCGTACGAGCGCACAGCAGAGGGTATTCAATAAGTTGCGTCTTGCGGATTTCAAGACAAAACATATGCCTGAAATCCAGCAAAAAACGGAGTAAAATTGCCAAAAATCAATTCCCGCTGCGGTTTGGCAATTTTAGCGGTGCCAAGCTCTGGGTGAGCTTGTCGGCGCGGCTTTGTTTTTTGTGCAGATTTTAGGCAGATGTTCTTGAAATACGCACTTAGCAACGATTGAATATCCTCTGGTGAAGCTCAACATGAAATTGATACTTGACGAATTCCTACTATTGTATATAGGAGTTAAATAAAAACAGATGTTTTGCAAGTGGTTTACATAATGCAATCCACCTGCAAAATCCCGTACAAAGCCACATATTTACTGGGTTTCAAAGGGTTTTTAAGCTGTAACTGTATTGTGAAAATGCACAAAACACCA
>JAZSFO010000050.1:0-11061 GCA_045532255.1 Clostridia bacterium
GCATCTTCTGTATTTAGCATAGATAATTCTCTCACGCTGGATGAACTTAGGGCAAAGACAGAAGAAAACGGCCCTCAATCCGTGCTCGAATGTGTTGACAAGGTGTTTATGCACTATGATGCAATAACTGTGAATGATACAGTGGAAACGAGACTTCTTAACGGTGCATATTCACTGGTGAATTACACCTTTGGAACTTACCGCATATATAACCGAGACGGAGCCTTTGTCGGAATAGCAGATGTTTTGCAGGGCGAAAAGGGAAATGTTATAAAGCTTATTAAAGGATTTATATAAAAGGAGATACAATGAATATCAAAAATGTTGTTGTCCTTGGAAAATTTGACGGCATACATATCGGACATGCCCGCTTGATGTCAGTTGCAAGGGATATCGCGTCTTCGAGCGGTATGGAGCTTACGGTGTACACAATCGGATTTCCTGAGCGTGATATTATAACCGACCGTGATGACCAGAGAGAGATACTTTCGCTTATGGGTGCAGACAAAATCATATCCCGTCCGCTCGATAATTATCTCAAAAATATGCTGCCTCAAGAATTTGTAAATATAATTATAAAAAACGAGCTTAATGCTTCCTGCGTTGTTGTGGGGGAGGATTTTCGTTTTGGCAAGGATAGATGTGCAGATGTCGATGAACTTATGAAAATATGCAAAGAGCATGGTATAGATGTATGCATAGTCGAAACCGTACATGCAGATTATGAGGAAAACACCCCTAAGCCTGTAAGCTCTACAGCAATACGCATGCTTGTTTCAAGAGGCGAAGTAGATAGGGCAGGGCAGATACTGGGCAGACCTTTTTTTGTTAAAGGGAGTGTGTCAGACGGTAAGCACCTTGGCAGAAAGCTTGGCTTTCCCACGGTAAATATATATCCTGCTAAGGATGCCCTTGTGCCAAAGAACGGAGTATATGCAACCCGTGTTCTTATAGACGGTGTTAAATATAATGCAGTAACAAATGTCGGCTATAATCCAACCGTCGAAGACGGAGAAAAAATAAAAATCGAAACGCATATTCTTGATTATAACAATGATTGCTACGGAAAAACAATTTATGTTTATTTTGAAAAATTCATAAGAGATGAACAAAAATTTGACTCTGTAGAGGAATTAAAAACAAGACTTGTCATGGATAAGGAATATGCAAGTAATATACTAAAAAAGGACTGAAATGCATCTGTCATTTCAGTCCTTAATACTTTAAAACAACCTGTCTTTATGCCGTTCTATACCATAGAACAAAATCATGCCGAGTATTCCTGCGGAAATAATCTCTCCAATGCAAACTCCAAGGCTTACAAGCCAATATGCCTCTTTGACCCCGTACACATATGTAAGAATAGGGGGTACAATAAGCGTATTTGATACGATGGGTCCAAGCGGTGCAAGATACTTTGCTTTCGGGCTGTTTATTTTACCGCAGTAATATGTAAACACAGCACCGATGAGGGTAGCGATGCTTCCGAATACAGTATCCCAAATAGCACATCCTGTTATCATATTGGATACAAAGCATCCTGCAAAAAGTCCGCCGATTGCATAGGGTGAAAAGAACGGAAGAATTGTCAGGGCTTCGCTTATCCGAACCTGTATCATACCGCTTGCAAGTCCGAATGAGGACGCTATGAGGGTTAACACTGTGTACATGGCGGCAATTATTGCACCGTATACAACAGCTTTTGTTTTTTTACTCATCATTTACCTCGCTATATGAACGGGCAGACCGTCTTTGAATTTGATGTCAGGTTCGCCTTGTATAAGGGGATATACATAGTCGATGAAGCCGTCTGTTACATCGTTGCCGTCTTTTGAAATAAACTCATTGGGGATTTTCTTTTCTGCATTGGCAACTTTGGATATATCTGTACAGCCTATTTCTATTTCATAGGGTTTATCAGACTTTCTGTTATAGCACATCATCATTCCGCTTTTTCCATTTAATGCATATTCAACTGCAGTTGCACCGATTAAAGCAGATTCTTCTATATCAGTCTTTGATGTAAGGTGTGCTGCACATCTCTGGGGAGTGCTCAGCTCTATGCTTCTTACCTTGATTTTGAGATTGTTCTTAACAAGTGTCTCAAGAGCCTTGCCGACACCGCCAAGCTGGGAGTGGCCGAACAAATCTTCCTTAAATATGCTTCCCTGGTCGGCAATGTAATTGCCGTCCTTGTCCTTGATACCCTCGGATACCGCTACGACAATACTTGTCTTTTCTTTAACCTTTGCTGCAACATCGGCGAGGAATTTTTCTGTATCAAATGCAACCTCGGGGAGATAGATGAGGTCAGGAGCACTTACACCTGCAAATCTGGAGAGTGCAGATGCCGCAGTGAGCCATCCTGCATTCCTACCCATTATTTCTACAATGGCTACACTTTCTATATCGTAAACATATGCATCTCTTGCAATTTCTGCAATTGTAGTGGATATGTATTTTGCCGCACTTCCAAAACCGGGGCAGTGGTCTGTTCCGACCAGGTCATTGTCTATTGTCTTTGGAACACCCATTACCATAATACCTTTTTGGGCACAGATATCCTTGAGTCTGTAAACAGTATCCATAGAGTCGTCTCCGCCTATGTAGCAGAAGTAACCTATGTCATTTCTTTCGAGTATTTCTGCAATTTTGATGATTTCTTCATCTGTTTTTGAGAGCTTGTATCTGCAAGAACCGAGATATGCGGATGGTGTCTGCTTAAGAATTTCGATGTTTTCGGGATTTGAGTAAATTTCGCTCAGATTAAGAAAGTTTTCACCCAAAACACCCTTGATTCCGTTAACAGCACCGTACACAGTACCGATTTTGTCAGATGCAATAGCGGCAGAAATTACGCCTGCCAGAGTTGCATTGATTGCCGCGGTGGGTCCGCCTGACTGACCAACAAGTAAGTTTTTCATTTTTTGATGTCCTCCGTGAATTTTATTGCCCAGCTGCGGTCAATGTTTATCCATTTTCCGCATGGGATATTTGTATCGCAAATAAGTGAATATTCACTTATTGGTACTTTGAAATTATTAAGTACAGCATCCGTAAAATCTCTGTGGCTGAAAAAGAGATTGTCTCCGTCAAAGCTGTCAAACACTATGTATTCATCAGTAAGATTCATGTGCCTGTATTTTTCAAATGTATAAAGCTTAAGAAGTTCTGTTTTTCCATCATCTAACCCTGACCTGAATATACGCAGTTTTTCTGCAGAGTTCATTGTAAATGCACACCGTCGTAATTTCCATTTTGACATGCCCGATATTTGCGAAGCAAGCTCAAAGGAGTGAACATTTACATATTCATCATCAAATGCAGAGGCAATTGCGTAGTTGTCTGCCTGAGAGTATATGAAAAGCGGTATTTCATAAGTGAATTCCGTATTGCAGTACGGACACCTGACCCTGTTTATAATTCCGCTATGGGCGTTCTTGGAGTCGGGTGTGTCATTATCTACATCAATATATGTCACTATGTGGTTAAATCCCACATAAAGTTTATAGCAATTTTCGCATACAATACGATTGTCTGTAATAAATTCCGACAATAAATCACCGCCTATCTTTTACAGTATACCAAAAAATGCCGACAAGTTCAAGAACTATCCGCAAAAATTATATATTTTTTAAGTCGACAAAATAGCCGTTGATTTTATAAAGCGTTTGATGTATAATAAACCATAATCAATACAATTCTTAAGGAGGCAAATTTATGGATAATTACATGTCCTCTTATAACAAATGGTTTACAAGTCCTTATGTTGACGATTTGACAAGAGAACAGCTCAGCAGTCTTTCTCAGGAGCAAATCAGAGAATATTTTTATAAGGAATTGGAGTTCGGTACAGCGGGGCTCAGAGGTATAATAGCCCCAGGTCCGAATTGCATGAATATATATACCGTTCGTAAGGCAACGCAGGGCATATGCGAAGACATTATCAACGAGAACGAAGTATCAAAGGGAGTAGTTATAGCTTATGACAGCAGACATATGTCAAGGGACTTTGCTATGGAGAGTGCAAAGGTACTTGCGGCAAACGGCATCAAAGCATATGTTTTTGAGGATTTGAGACCCACACCCGAGCTGTCATTTGCAGTCCGTCATTTAGGCTGTGCAAGAGGTATAATGATTACAGCAAGCCATAATCCCAAGGAATATAACGGCTACAAGGCATATGGTGCAGACGGTGGACAGCTTCCGCCCGAATCCGCCGACTATGTAGTATCGATTATAAACAGTATAGATACCTTTGAGGGTGTTAAGGTTATGGATGAAAGCGAGGCTAAAGCTAAGGGTCTTATTAACATAATCGGCTCCGAGGTTGATGAGGAGTATTACAGAAATGTACTTAATCAGTCTATCAATAAAGAGGCAATCAAAAAGCATGGAGATAACTTTAGCGTAATATATTCGCCCTTCCATGGTACAGGTAACAAGCCTGTAAGGGAAATTCTTAAAAGAATAGGATGTAAAAATGTCCGTATTGTCAAGGAACAGGAGCTTCCCGACCCCGATTTCTCTACTGTTAAATCCCCAAACCCCGAGGAAAAAGAGGGTTTTGCAATTGCAATTGATATGGCTAATAAGGAGAGTGCGGACATAATATTCGCTACTGATCCAGACGGCGACAGATTGGGTGTTATCATTAAGGATGCAAACGGAGAATATATGACACTCAGCGGTAATCAGATTGGTGTCTTGCTGTGCGAATTTATCCTGCGTAACAAAAAACTTAGCGGAACTCTCAGTCCTAAGGGAGCTGTAATAAAGACAATAGTTACAACTGATATGATTTTGCCTATTGCAAAGCATTACGGAATCAAGGTGTATGATGTACTTACAGGCTTTAAGTTTATCGGCGAAAAAATCAAGGAATTTGAAGAGGGCATCCTCGATAATGAATATGTTTTTGGTTTTGAAGAAAGCTATGGTTATCTTGCGGGTACATATTGCCGAGATAAAGATGCAATAGTTGCCGCAATGCTTGTTACAGAGATGGCAGCAGATTACAAGGCTCAGGGCATGACACTTTATGACGGACTTCTTAAGCTATATGAGGAGTACGGATATTATCTTGAGTCTCTTAAGACCTTTACACTTCCGGGCGCTGACGGAGCAGAAAAAATCAAGTCCATTATGGAAAACTTCCGTAATAATCCCCCGACCGAGATATGCGGTACTAAGGTAACTAAGCTCTACGATATTTCAAAGGGTACAGTTACATACCTTGAGGATAAGAAAAAAGAAAAACTTAATCTGCCGAAATCAAATGTACTCAAATTCGGACTGGAAAATGACTCATGGGTTGCAATCAGACCGTCGGGTACAGAACCAAAAATCAAGTTCTATTTTGCATTTAAGGATAAGAATATTGACTCAGCACAGCAAAAAATTGCAAATTGCATAAAAGAAATGGAAAATTTAATGTAAATTAGTGAAAATAATACTTGCATTTTGGTAAAAGCTGTGTTATAATGTTAAAGTCGTAAATGAGAAATAATAAAGCAGAGGTGAATATAAATGAAGCAGGATTTACATCCCGATTACAAGCCAACAGTAATTAAGTGTGCTTGCGGTGCTACTTTTGAGACAGGTTCCACCAAGGAAAACATCAATGTGGAAATTTGCTCCAAGTGCCATCCTTTCTACACAGGTAAGCAGAAACTGGTAGATACAGGCGGTAGAATCGACAAGTTCAAGAAGAAATTCGGTATGGACAAATAATAAGGCTATGAAACCCCTTCTATCGAAGGGGTTTTTCGATTTGAAGGCGAAAGGATAATTATTATGAGCAGTAGAGAAAATTTGAGAAATATAGCAATAATAGCTCATGTTGACCACGGCAAAACAACACTTGTTGATGCTCTGCTTAAGCAAAGCGGTGTATTTCGTGAAAACCAACAGGTTGACGAGAGAGTAATGGACAATAATGATTTGGAGAAGGAGAGGGGAATTACAATCCTTTCCAAAAACACCTCTCTGAGCTATAACGGCACCAAAATCAATATAGTAGACACCCCCGGACATGCAGACTTCGGTGGAGAGGTAGAACGAGTTCTCAAGATGGTTGACGGCGTTCTTGTGCTTGTAGATGCTTTTGAGGGATGTATGCCCCAGACACGCTTTGTTCTCAAAAAAGCACTTTCTCTTGACCTCAGACCTATAATTGTTGTTAATAAGATAGACCGTCCCAATGCAAGACCGTATGAGGTTGTAGACGAGGTTCTGGAGCTTTTCCTTGAGCTTGAGGCAACAGATGACCAGTTTAATTCACCTGTTGTATACGCATCGGGCAGAAGCGGATATGCCACACTCGACCCCGAATCTCAGGGAACGGATATGAAACCTCTTCTGGATATGATAGTAAACCATGTTCCTGCACCCGAGGGTGATCCCGACGGCTCTCTTCAGCTTCTTATATCCAATATAGATTATGATGATTATGTGGGTACTATGGCTGTGGGCAGAGTTGAGAGAGGAACAGTTAATGTCGGACAGAATGCCATAATTTGCAAAAAAGACGGAACTACCCAAAATATCCGTCTTACAAAAATGTATATGTACGAGGGTCTTAAGAGAGTTGATACACAGAGTGCAACCATAGGAGATATTGTTCTTATGGCAGGTGTTGCCGATGTCAAAATAGGTGAGACAATATGCGATGTTGATGCTCCCGATCCGCTTCCGTTTATAGATATAGACGAGCCGACAATATCGATGACATTCAGTGTTAATGATTCACCGTTTGCAGGCAGAGAGGGAGATTTTGTAACAAGCAGACATTTAAGGGACAGGCTGTTTCGTGAGATGATGACAAATGTGAGCCTCAAGGTAGAAGAGACAGACTCTTCCGAGGCATTTAAGGTTTCGGGAAGAGGCGAGCTTCACCTCTCCATACTTGTAGAAACTATGAGAAGACAAGGATATGAATTTCAGGTATCAAAGCCCGAGGTTATCAACAAGATAGAAAATGGCGTTGTCATGGAGCCTATGGAGCTTCTTATAGTTGATGTTCCCGAAGAATTTGTCGGTTCTGTTATACAGACCCTTGCTGAGCGAAAGGGACAGATGCTCAATATGACAGCAGGTGCAACAGGATATACAAGACTTGAGTTCAATATACCGTCCCGAAGTCTCATAGGATACCGTTCACAGCTTATGACGGATACACGAGGAAACGGCATAATGAACCATATCCTCAACGGATACGAAGAGTATAAGGGAGATATACCAATGCGTTCAAGAGGTTCATTGGTTGCTTTTGAGGACGGCGAATCCATCACCTACGGACTTTTTAATGCACAGGAGAGAGGCTCACTCTTTATCGGACCCGGTGTAGAGGTTTATCAGGGCATGGTAGTCGGAGAGAACTTAAGAACAGGGGATATAGATGTCAATGTCTGCAAGAAAAAGCATATTACCAATACCCGTGCTTCAGGCTCAGATGATGCTCTGAGACTTGTACCGCCTGTGATAATGTCTCTTGAAAATTGCATTGAATTTCTGGCAGATGATGAGCTTTTGGAGATTACACCAAAGAGTCTCAGAATACGCAAGAAGATACTTGATAAGACACTCAGGGCAAAGGCAAAAGCACGCCAGTAAAGGAATGATAAAACTTGGTTGATTTTGGAAACAGCTGGAATACTGTCCTTGACGGCGAATTTGACAAGCCGTATTACAAAGAGCTCAGACAGTTTCTTAAAAGTGAATACAGCACTCGGATAATATATCCGCCGATGTATGATATATTTAATGCACTAAGGTATACAGATTACAACGATGTAAAGGTCGTAATACTCGGTCAGGACCCTTATCACGGTGAGGGAGAGGCGCATGGCTTGGCTTTTTCTGTTAGGGAGGGTATAGTTATACCGCCGTCACTTAAGAATATTTATAAAGAGCTTCATGACTCACTCGGATGTTATATACCCAACAACGGATATTTGCTCAAATGGGCAAAACAAGGGGTGCTTCTTCTTAATGCATCTCTTACTGTCCGTAAGGATATGGCAAATTCCCATAGAGGAAAAGGGTGGGAAATCTTTACCGATGAGGTTATAAAGAAACTAAATCAAAGACAAAAGAGTGTAATATTTATGCTTTGGGGCAATAATGCCAAGGAAAAAATGCAGTATATAGATACATCAAAACACCATGTGCTGACCAGTGTTCATCCAAGTCCGCTTTCCGCATCCAGAGGCTTTTTCGGATGTAACCATTTTGGAAAAGCAAATGATATTTTGACCTTGAATGGCGAAGAGCCTATTGACTGGCAAATAGAGAATATATAAACAAAACAGCGTGAATGTCAAATTTTTGACACTCACGCTGTTTTTTTATAAATGACTGTTTATTATAGAGCTTAAGTTTTCCAGAGCAATTCCTGTGCCTTTTGCAACGCAGGAAACGGCATCTTCGGCTATCCTTACGGGAATGCCTGTGTTTTTTGATACCAGCTTGTCCAGTCCCGCGAGCAGACAGCCTCCGCCCGTAAAGAGAATTCCGTTTTTCATAATATCACCCAAAAGCTCAGGCGGTACTCTTTCCAGGACACCCCTTACACCTGCTACAATATCATTTGCAGGTTCTTTAAGAGCTTCCATCATTTCCATGGAAGATACGCTTACCGATGACGGAAGACCTGTTTTTAGGTTTCTTCCCTTGACATCCATTCTTGTTATTTCATCTGTTTCATAGCAGCATCCAATAGTTTTCTTGACATTTTCTGCCATAGATTCGCCGATGGCAATGTTGTATTGCTTCTTTATATAACGGATTATAGCCTGGTCAAATTCATCGCCTGCAATCTTAAGTGAATCATGGACAACTATTCCGTTTAGCGATATAACCGCAATGTCGCATGTTCCTCCGCCGATATCCACAACCATTGTTCCGATTGGCTTTGATATATCTACACCCGCACCCAGAGCTGCAGCAAGAGGCTCTTCGATAAGATACGCCTTCTTTGCACCTGCATTTGTTGTGGCATCAATTACAGACTTTTTCTCAACCTCTGTAACTATACTTGGTACGCATACTACAACTCTTGGCTTGAATATGGATTTCTTACATACCTTTCCAAGTAAATATTTAATCATAACCTCGGTAGTTAGGTAATCCGATATTACTCCTGCCTTGAGCGGACGGATGGCAACAATGTTGGCAGGTGTTCTTCCAATCATCTTTTGTGCGTTTTCTCCCACAGCACGGATTTTCTTTGTGTTATTATCTATCGAAACCACACTTGGCTCATTGAGCACAATACCCTTGCCCTTTACATAGACAAGTATTGTGGCAGTTCCCAGATCTATACCGATTTCCTGAGTTTTCCAAAAGGGCATTTGTGTATCCTCCTAATTTTTTCTATACTATAATTATACATTTTATTTGAAATAAATCAATACCTAAGAAAAAATTTTCTGTAACACCAACTAAAAATTCAGAATAAAATAACAAAAGGAGGTGGTATGGTGAACAAGGTTTTAATTGTATTGCTGTCATCCACATCGGCGTTTTCCTTGAAAACACTGATGGAAAAACGTTTTGGAGTACATTCCACGGTTATTCAGGCTCCCGCGCAGCTCGCATCGCTGGGCTGTTCGTACTGCCTTGAAATAGATATGTCGGACATGAACACTGCCGTAAATATAATCAAGGCATCAGGCATAACAACCCGAGGTATATACGATGGCAAAACTTATCAAAAGATTTATTAACAGGTGATTGATATGATATATTTGGACAATTGTGCAACTTCCTGGCCAAAGCCCGGGGAAGTATCAGATGAAATGCTGTCTTGTCTTTCCGATTATTGTGCAAATCCCGGCAGAAGCGGACACCAAATGGCTATGAGAAGTCAGGAGATGGTGTTTAATTGCAGGATGAAGATTTGCACTCTGTTTGGACTAGACAATCCCTCAAATGTTGTATTTACTCACAATGCAACCCATGCACTTAATATTGTAATAAAAGGTCTTTTGGGTCCAAATGACCATGCCGTAGTTACATCAATGGAGCACAACAGCGTACTGAGACCGCTTTGCGCAACAGGGGCAATGTATGACATGGCTAGGGCAGATATTAACGGATATGTTAATCCCGAGGATATAGAAAGACTTATACGACCGAATACCGCACTTATAATATGCACTCTATCTTCAAATGTATGCGGCTCTGTGCAGCCTTTTGAGGAAATTGCACTTGTGGCAAAAAGACACAATATTCCTTTCTTGCTGGATGCATCACAAGGTGCAGGAAGTATTGATATAGATATGAAGAAAACAGGTATAGATTATGTTGCATCTCCCGGACACAAGGGACTTTTAGGTCCGACGGGAACAGGCGTTTTGTGTATCAATTCCAACCGTTTATTGAACACTTTGACAGAAGGCGGAACAGGAAGCCAATCCAAGCTTCTTTCCCAGCCAATTGAGCTTCCCGACAGACTGGAAAGCGGAACCGTAAATGTTGTAGGTATAGCAGGACTTAGCCGTGGTATTGATTATATACTTGATAGAACACCCAAGCAAATACTTGCACATGAGAATATGCTTATTGACCGTCTTGCAGAGAGAATAAAGGATATTCCCCGTGTCCATCTTATTGGATATTTGCCAAAAAGGAGAAGAGCAGGGGTGCTTTCCTTTGTTATAGACGGTATAGATAGTATTAGTGTTGCAACGAGACTTAGCATAGATTATAATATTGCCGTAAGAGCAGGCTTTCATTGTGCATATACCGCACATGTAACCCTCGGCACGGAGAAAACGGGAACTGTACGGGTCAGCACAGGACCATTCAGTACAATTGAGGATATAGATTTGATTGCAGACGCAATTTGTGAAATTGCTTTACAAAATTAACCTTATGAAGTATACTATAATATAGGTGATTTTTTATGAAGATAAGAGTAGTTTGCGTTGGTAAAATCAAAGAAAAATATTTAAAAGACGGCATCGCAGAGTATGCAAAGAGACTAAGCCGATTTTGCACCTTCGAAGTCTGCGAACTGCCCGACATAAAAATTCCCGATAATCCTTCTGCCTCAGA
>JAZSFO010000036.1:0-4297 GCA_045532255.1 Clostridia bacterium
TAAGGTCTTAATTTGCCAACGGTGGTTTCCTTAATGTATTTCCTATGGTCGAAAGAGATAACACGGTCTTCCTCGTCAAACTTGAAGAACTTGTTGTCGGTCTTTCTTCTCATTTCCTTTGTAGCCTTATCAAGCAGGGCGAGGTATCTGCCCGTTGGCTTTGGTGCTATATAGAAATCTCGCTTTTTCATATCATTTAGAGTAAAAGCGTTCTTGTCCTTTACAAGTTCTGTAAGCAGGATTTCAGCGTCTTTCATTGAGGAAAGAGTGGTTTTATGGTCGTGTCGCCAGTTGTAGAGGAATGTAAAAGCGTCTACATAGGCGGGTAAACTTTTGGTTGCAACACCAGTTGTTTCTTTCTCCAAGTTCAATTTCAGATAGTTGTGGAAAGCATTAACACGGGATAAGTTTAAGCCATATTCATACTTGATTTTGCAGAACTCATTGAATGGCATACTGTTGGCTGTTTCTATGTAATCGAGTACACCGTCAGTATATAACTGTGCTGCAATCTTCTTGTTCTTGGTGTAGAGTTCTTTTACTGCGTCATCGTCGCTTTGACTTCTCACACCCGCTATATAGCCCGCTTTTCGCAAATTGCCCACAAAAGAAGAAGGTCTGACATAATGAGGAATACTTTTCAAAACGCAGTAATCCTTGTATAGTGGGCTACCGTCCGAACATAGATAGGTAATATCTTTGAAGTATTGGTCGAAGTGGTCTATGAACATTGCGGGGTCAGCCTTTCCCATACTTGTTATTATGGAAATGGCGTGATTGTTATTATCTACGGCACAGACTACACAAGCATACTCAGGACTTAAAACACCCATTCGGCTGGGTGAATATCCACGGCGCGGTAATCTTACTTCAACAGCCTTGGGTAGCACATTGATAAGTTTTTTACCCAAATCTGTTCTTGTACCTTTCTGATTTTCTCTGAAAAAGGTCTCGTCCACCTGCACAATACCCGTCAAGGTAGGCTTTGGCATTAGGCTCATAGCATAGAGCAGTTTATGTCTTGCAAGGTGGACCGATTTTCTGTTAAGCCCCACAAGGTCATAGTCTTTTTCCAAAGTGTCCAGCATTGCATCCAACGAATAATTGTTGACGGTCATTTGAACGAGTTTGACCCACACTTCCCAAGTCCAGGTAGTACCCTCCATAAAGGTATCTGTGGTTACGGAAAAAGTGGTCTTACAGTTTTTGCAGTAGTATCTTTGCAGACCATAGCGAGAGCCATTTTTTACAAAGTTGTTGGAGTTGCAAGAAGGACAAGCAGACACAGGGGATAAAGCCTCTAATTTGGTCTGAATTTCTTCTTGCTTCATTTGGTTGATTTGGTCTAAAACCTTTACTTGTCTGACCTTTTCATATTCTTTGAGATAGGCTGTCAGTTCCTCTAATGAGAGTTTCATTAGGTGTTTCTTGAATATTACGCTGTCTGGTTTTTTCATATAGTTCACTCCCTTGTATTTTTCTACTTAACACAAGGTATCTTTTTCTGTCTGAAAGTTCCCTGTATCTGTCTATAAAGAAAAAAATGATAATAAACAATTTTCAAGAAAAGTATATCATTTTTTAGTTGTTATAACAAGGTTGCCGACCATCAAGATAATAGTGGACTATATAAAATATTGAGGAAACGATTGACAAATGGATTTTTTTGTGTTATAATAAACCGATTATTTTTTGTACGGAGGTTCAAAATGTTTTTTGAGGAACTTAAGAATTATGATGTTGATGTTGCCGCTGCCTGCGAGCGTGAGCTTGGCAGACAGAGACACAATATTGAGCTGATCGCTTCCGAGAATATTGTTTCAAAGGCTGTGCTTCTTGCGGCAGGCGGTGTTCTCACAAATAAGTATGCCGAGGGTTATCCCGGAAAGAGATATTACGGCGGTTGTGTTTATGTTGACGAGGTAGAGGAGATCGCAAGAGAGAGAGCAAAGAAGATCTTCGGTGCTGACCATGCAAATGTTCAGCCTCATTGCGGAGCAAGTGCAAACCTTGCAGTATTCTTCGCACTTCTTAATCCCGGTGACACAGTTCTTTCTATGAACCTTGCTCACGGTGGACATCTTTCACACGGTTCACCCGTAAATATTTCGGGTAAGTATTTTAATATCGTTCCTTATGGAGTTTCCTCAGAAACACAGACCATAGATTATGACGAGGTAGAGCGTCTTGCAATCGAGAATAAGCCTAAGCTCATTCTTGCAGGTGCATCTGCTTACCCCAGAGTTATTGATTTTAAGCGCTTCCGTGAAATTGCCGATAAGGTCGGTGCATATTTCATGGTTGATATGGCGCATATCGCAGGTCTTGTTGCCGCAGGCGTTCATCCAAGCCCTGTTCCTTATGCTGATGTTGTTACAACCACTACCCATAAGACTCTCCGCGGTCCAAGAGGAGGACTTATCCTTTGCCGCGAGGAGCATGCAAAGGCAATTGACAAGGCTATATTCCCCGGCACACAGGGCGGCCCTCTTATGCATATAATCGCTGCAAAGGCAGTTGCATTCGGCGAGGCTCTTACAGATGAATTCAAGGCTTATCAGGAGCAGGTTGCAAAGAATGCGAAGGTGCTCTCAGAGGCGCTTCTCAAAAAGGGAATCAAGCTCGTTTCGGGCGGTACAGACAACCATCTTATGCTTCTCGACCTTCGTGAAACAGGCATCACGGGTAAGGAGCTTGAGCACCGTCTTGACGAGGTTCATATCACAGCAAATAAGAATGCTATTCCCGATGACCCCCAGAGTCCCTTTATCACAAGCGGTGTCCGCATCGGTACTCCCGCAGTTACATCCCGTGGATTCGGTGAGGCTGAAATGGAGCTTATCGCTACATGGATATATGATGTTATCTACAATTTTGAGGAAAAGAAGGAGCAGATAACAAAGGACGTTATCGCACTTTGCGAGAAATTCCCCATTTACGAGGATTGATTTCAACAAAAGACCTGTGCCGAAAACTTTCGGTGCAGGTCTTTTGTTATCTATCATATTGTTTATTATTTTTCATCAAAATTATGTCCAAGTATCAAGTAGTCTATAGAAACCTTAAAATACTCAGACAGTCTCACAAGCATATCTATATCGGGACTCCTTTTCCCGTTTTCATAATATGACAAAGCCTCTCTGCTTATAGAAAGATCCATCGCAACTTTTAATTGACTATAACCCTTTCTCTTTCTGATTTTTTGTAAACCAATCATTTTCATAAAAAAACCTCCATAACCTCTTGACATAATTGTAACATTGTGTTACAATTATTATGTAACAATTTGTTACATAATAATGTTTGGAGGTATAAAATATGTCACGTTGTCCTTATTTGGAGTATGAATCGAGAGGAGTATTGTTTTCACAAGGAGATTATTATTGTGACCTTTGTAAAAAAATCCTTGATAAATGTGAGGTCGACAACAAATGTAATTCTTCATATGGATGTGAATATGAAAAATGTCCGGTTTATATTAACAGAAAGTAAAAGGAGGTAAAAACAATGTTTGAAGAGGTAATTGAACTGGCTAAAGAAGGAGATTATGGGGCCATTCGCTCATTGGGCGACCATTACTATAATGAACAAAATTATGAGGAAGCATTGAAGTGGTACACCTTGGGAGCAGAAAACAGTTATCCTGATTGTATGTATGTAGCTGCAACTTTAGGGTCGATTTTGGCTTACGCAAGCAGAAAAATAGGCGTTTATGATGATGCTGTTGTATGTAACTTGCGAGCATTATATTGGGCGGAAAAAGCACTTGAGAACGGGGTTGAAGAAGCAGAAAATAGAGTGCTGTCCATAAAAGAGAGTCTTGGTATTGATTATTGCTATTGTGCATTGGAAAGTAATGACGAAACAAAAAACATTGAGAATTATCAAAAAGCTATTTCGGTTTTGAAAACAATATATAATATAACTTCAAATCCTGATGTTTGGTATTATTTAGCATATGCTATTGTTCGCATTTCTAAAGTAATGGATGTTTCATATGAAGATTTAGCCCTTTCACACTTGTTGTTCAAAAGATGTGTTGATGAGCACTTTGGGGATTTTGATATGAATGATTTAGCAGCTGCTTATTTAGGTCTTGATTATACTCACGGTATTGGATGTGACATAGATTATGATAAGGCTGTTCATTATTACCAGATCGCTCATAATTTAGGTGTGGATTGTAGCGAGGAATTAAGTCGTTTCAGAAAAAAACTGTTTGGAGGATATACCTTTGTAGAATAGTCTCCATACAAAAGAACTGTGCCGAAAAATTTTGGCACAGGTCTTTTTTGGG
>JAZSFO010000065.1:0-8886 GCA_045532255.1 Clostridia bacterium
CCTTAACGAAAACTTGGCGGCTGAACAGAAAGCAAGAGCAACCTATGATAATATTCTCCGTCTCTCCGATGACCCTGATGTAAACGATGTAATCAAATTCTTAAGAGAAAGAGAAATCGTTCATTATCAGAGATTTGCTGAGGCACTTTGTCAGGTTAACGATGCCATAAATTCCAGAAGAGTTATGGTAAACGGCATTGATGCATAAAACATTTCAAAAATCCCTGATTTGCGTTTGGAAAACAGGGATTTTTTATCATTCTGCCATTATTACTCTTACTCTTCCACCGAGTCTCTGTGCTTTATCGATATATACTGCCATCTTATATTCCTCGCTGTTCTCTACAAGGTCAGTGAGGGTAATAACTGCATATTTACCAATAGATATCTTTTTGAACACTACAACGCTGTCGGAAACGAGGTATGATGTTCCTCCGATTGTAACCTCACCTGCTGTTATTCTGCTTACTGTGCCCGAAACTCTTGAAAGTGCGGAAAGTGTCTGTATACTGTTTCCGCTCACTACCGCTTTTACAGGGGTTATGGAAGATATATTGGAAAATCTACCGCCCGAGTATCTGTAAGTACTATCTCCTGCATCAACTGTATAGCTTGCATTAACGGAAGACATACTTCCTCCGCCTTTGCTTTCTGTATACTCTGTTACTATACCGTAGACGGCGTTATCTCCCGTAACATCATTTAAAATCAGTTTTGTAATTTCGCCCGAGCCGTCCTTTTCATACCACAAAACAGATGATGAAGAAAGATTGACTCCGTTTAGTCTCTGCATATATGTTTTGATTGCTTCGCCCTTGTAATCCGTTCTTGTGGTGCTTACATCTATTATCTCAACATTATCGGACACCCTGCTTGAGCCGATTGTCATTTTTGAAGAGTTTACAAGTCCCGAAAGTCCCTGGGAATTCACCTTAGTAAGCTTAACCTCACCGCCGTCAAAGCCAAGTCTTACAACAGAGTTGAGAAGTGACGAGTAGTTTTTGTTTGTCTTATATTCGCACCTGCTTCCGTCTGTAAGAATTACGGTTACATATCCTGAGGTGTAGCTTTCTCCGTTATCGTCATACACCTTTGAGCCTGTTTCATAAAGATAACCTACTGTCTCGGCATCAATGTTTGAGGAAGATATTACGTCTGCCACCTTGGAATCCTTGCCAAGAAGAAGTGTGATTGCAGAGCCGTATTTGAAATTGCCTGCGGAAGAAAGCTTTGTAAATGCTTCTACAGATTCAATTTCGTATTCCCTGCCCGATACAACAACGGACGAGGGTGTTTCCTTATTTGGCTTGGCTTCCTCGTATATTCCCGTTACTGTTTTTGCATAGGCAAACACTGTATTTAATTCCTTGGAATAATAGAGAACATCATTTGTTTTTACAGATGATACATCAACCTTTTCGCCATTTCTTATTACGATAAGACCTGATGTACTATTTGTGTACCTCTTGTACCAATCCGAGCTGTATATATGAAGTGTATACGGTCCCTCCATAGAGTCTTTGGCAAGTGTGAGGTAGTCTACCATACCTGCACTATCCTTGACGGCATAAATCACATCGCCTGTTTCCACAGAGGATTTTGCCGAGGAAAAGGTCATTTTTTCGGCTCCCGAATAAACAGGAGTATTGCTTCCAAGCTTAAGCTCAGTAAGTGAGCCGTTTTGGTATACTATCATAGAGTCGGAAAGCACAGAATACACAACATACTCCGTCACATTTCCGCCGTTTGGCGAAAAGCAAAGGACATCTCCGTTGGATTTAACCGCAAGTGACCCCTTGAGTCCGATATACGGTGCTATATAGTCATAGCTTACTCCAAATGTTCCTGCACTTGTAAGTACGCTTCCGGGAGATACCGAGGTATCCTCCTTGTTGGTTGCCATTATTATTACATTGTCGTGAAGTACAGCACCTATATCGTTATAATATTCTCTGTCTGTGCCCTTCTTCTTGGCATTGAGAGTATTATACACAAGGACCATTGTATCATACCTTGTAAGATACTCTCCGACACCCTTTGATATATTGTCTGTAAGACCGATATTTCTTGCCAGATTTATCTGTCCGTACGGCCAAGTGTTGCCAAAATCCTCATCGCCGTAGCCTATAAGTCTGAGCATTACGGTTACCGCTTCTTCAAGAGAAACAGTGTTATCAGGACGGAAGCTTCCGTCAGGATAGCCCGTGATTATTTTGTTAGTAACTGCTGTCTTGACATAGGGTGCCGCCCAATGTGTATAGGTGCAATCGCGGAAAACCGAGATTTTTGCCCCTAGGGCAACTGTATCCTTATAGGCAGAGGAGTTAATGACAATTTTTGCAAACTCTGCTCTGGAAAGAGGATTTTCCAAATTCATGTTTCCGTAGCTGTCTCCCACCATGATATTAAGCTCTTTTACAAGCTTTACGGCAAAGTCCTCCGTGTATTCCACAGATGCTCCTGCACCGATTGATGCAAACATCAAAGCAAGTGCAAGGCACAGTGAGAAAATTCTTTTTTTCATTTCTATATTCACTCCTGTCTCAATCATATCTCAATGCTTCTATGGGGTTAAGTGATGCTGCTTTCTTTGCAGGGAAATAACCAAACGCGATACCTATGAGCGCAGATACGGTAAATGATATAATCATTGCTCCGCCCGACAGTACAATTGTCATGCCAAGTGCCTGCGCTACATAGGAACCTGCAATTCCAATAAGTATACCCATAACCCCTCCGAGACAGCTTGTTGTAATTGCCTCCACGACAAACTGACTCATTATATCCCACGGGGTTGCACCAAGGGATTTTCGTATTCCTATCTCCCTTGTTCTCTCTGTAACCGATACAAGCATAATATTCATTATACCTATACCGCCTACAAGTAGCGATACTCCTGCAACTCCTGCAAGAACCATAGACAGCGATGCTGTCAATTCGTTGATAGTGTCTATCATTGAGCTCATATTGCTTACTGTATATGCATTTGTTGACGCGAAAACACTCTGAAGATATGCACTAATGACCTCCTGTGCTTTCCCCGAAACTTCCTTTGACACTGCATTAAAGGTATAGCTTCCCGTTGTAAAGCTGTCCGAAAGTCTCTGTGCAGAGGTGTACGGAATAAGTGCAATATCGTCTGCACTTTTTTCCTCACCGTTTGCCGTCTCCTCGAGAATTCCCACTATATTGAAGGTTGTGCCGTTTAGCTTGATTTGTTCGCCAACTGCATCAATACTTCCAAAAAGTTTCTTTGCAACATATGTACCTACGACACAATTTTTGAGCCGTTCCTCGCAATCTATCTGGCAAATGTTTCTGCCTGATATGATTTCCATCGATTTGATGTCTGTATAATACTGATTGACACCGATACAGCTTGCAAGCTCAATATTTGTCTGATCATTCTTTGCAGTTGCTCCCGCTACTGTAACTGACGGTGTCATTGATTTGAGATACTCGGGATTGTCATTTACAAGGTTCTGCATATCTTCAACATCCACATTTCTGTTACCGCCTCTGCCTCTTACAGATACGGTTATCGTTGTGGCTCCCATGCTCTCAAACCTGTCTATTACATCCTTTGTCATTCCGTTTACAATACTTACTATAACAATAACGGCTCCTACGCCTATTATTATGCCGAGCATAGTAAGAAACGAACGCATTTTGCTCGACAAAAGACTCTTGAGAGCAAGTGTAAATGCCTGCTTGATGTTCATACTATACCCCCTTTGTCTCGTCGGAAATTATCTTTCCGTCATGAATTCTAACCACTCTCGGAATTTCTTCTGCAATTGAATTGTCATGGGTAATGAGAATTATTGTTGTTCCCTCGCTGTTAAGATTTTTAAGAAAATCCAGTACCTCTCTGCCCGTCTTTGAGTCGAGTGCTCCTGTCGGTTCATCCGCAAGGATAACAGGCGGATTTCCCGCAAGCGCACGGGCTATGGATACTCTCTGCTGTTGTCCGCCCGAAAGCTGTGCAGGGTACTTTGATGCTCTGTCCGAAAGACCCACTCTCTCGAGTGCGAGCATTGCCATTTCGCTTCTTTGACGGCCGGGTACTCCCTTGTAAAGAAGCGGAAGCTCCACATTTTCCAGAACGCTCAGCTTGGGAATGAGATTGTACTGCTGAAATATAAAGCCTATTTCCTTGTTTCGTACATGTGCAAGCGACTTCTCGTCCATTGTGCTGACATCGGTTCCGTTAAGCAGATATGTACCCGAGGTAGGAATGTCAAGACAGCCGATGATATTCATACAGGTAGACTTACCCGAACCCGAAGAGCCTACAATTGCCGTAAATTCTCCCTTTGATACCGAAAGGCTTACACCGTCGAGTGCTCTTATTTCGCTGTCGCCGTCTGAATATATCTTATATATATCCTTGAGTTCTATTAAGCTCACTGATCTCACCTTCCAAACTGACGGTTTGTTGCTCCGCCTCTTCCTGACATGCCTCCCATAGCAGGCATACCGCCCATTCCTCCCATAGCAGGCATACCTCCCATGCCTCCCATTGAACGCATATTTCCTGCTGCAGATGGCTGAGATGCTGTGCTTACTGCGGAAAGAAGAATTTCGTCTCCCTCCTTGAGTGAGCCTTCCATATCTATGATTTCTATATATGTACCGTCGGTAAGTCCTGTGGTTACTCTTACTACCGTATAGCCCTGAGGTATATCAAGATTTTTTATCATGGCTTCCATTCTGTCGGAAGCCTTGTTCTGTTCTTCCTTGTCTGTTTTGCTATTTGCATCGTTTTTCTTGGATGCCGTCTCGTTTGTCTCCTTGGTTTCGGATGGCTTTTTTGCCTCGGGACTTTGCGGTTTCTGTTCGGTTTTATCTATATCAGGCATTTCCTTGGTTTCGGCATTTTTCGGATTGTCTCTTCCGCCGAAATCGCCCTGCGGTCTTTGGAAACCGCCCTGTTCAGCGTTTTGAGGTCTTTGGAAACCTCCCTGTTCGCTGTTCTGGGGTCTTTGGAAACCTCCCTGTTCGCTGTTCTGGGGTCTGTGGAAATCGCCTTGTTCGCCGTTTGATGACTTGTCATCATCGGTTTTTTCTGATTTTGAGCTATTTTGCTGAGTATTATTTTTATTAAACTGCATTGCAAATGCCGACATATCCGAAGGGTCTGCAAAGGTACCGTCATCCTTTACTATAACAAGATTACCCATATTTACTGCAGACACAGGAACTCTCAGGACATTCTCTGCAGAGTCCACGATAATTCTGGCTTCTACATTCATCCCTGGGATAAGCTCTCCCTCATCGGTATTGTCTATGGTAACCGTTACGGGATATGAGGTAACTCCCTGATATGCACTTCCTACTATGCTAATATTACTTACAACACCCTCAAAGGTCTTTCCGGGTACAGCATCTGCGGTTATACTTACTCCCTGCCCTATTTCTATCTCGGAAATATCCAGTTCATCTATGCTTATATCAAATGTAAGCTTGGATAAATCCGCGATAATTGCCATTACGGAAGAACTGTTGGAATCCATTTTTTCTCCAGCCTTTATATTCTTCTGTATTACCTTTCCGTCTATGGGAGAACGGATACTGTAATCATCAAGATTGTCATAAAGCTCTTCGAGAGAAAGCGATGCATCCTCCAGGGACATTTGCGCATCGTTACGGCTTCTCGTTACAGAACTGCTCTCCAAAAGTGCTACAACCTCGCCCTGATATACGCTGTCTCCATCCATTTTGTATACCGCCTTAACCTCGCCCGAGGTTTTTGCAGTAATGGTTCTTGTCTGCATATATTTAACCTCGCCGATATCATAGCATGCGTATTCTCCGATTATTGCAGATGCTGTTTCTCCGTCTGCAACAGAGCCGGGATTTTGGAATTCTATTTCTACATTTCCCACCTCTACGCCGTATGTATTAACATAGCTTCCTGTGGAAACCTTTGTAACCCTTCCTGTAATAGAAGTAAGGGATTTTGTAAGAGTAACCTCTGCCGTATCTCCCTGTGATATATTCTCCATATCAAACTTACCAAAGGGCAAGGTGATTGTAAGAGTGTCCTTGTTTATGACATCTGCTATCTTGCCTCCGTTTTGAACAGTATCTCCGACAGATACATAAACAGTGCTTATTACTCCGCTCGACAGACTTTTGACATTGAGATTTGACACATTTTCCTGCGCATCATTATAGTTCTGTCTTGCCTTTTCGAGACTCCTTTGCTGTCTGGTGATATTCTTGTCTACAGATGCGGAATCCACTTCATAGAGAAGCTGGTCCTTCTTTACATAGTCTCCAAGCTCAAAGTAGTCGGCTATAACATCTCCCTTTGCAAGTGAGGTTATTTCATACTGACTTATTGCCTCAACAGTTCCTGAGCCTTCGATGGTTTTGCTTATTGTTCCTCTCGTAACCCTTGAGACAACCCGCTCTGCCTTGCCTGTTGTTTTCTTCGCCAGAAACTTCCAAGACAAAAAGCCCCCTGCCACAAGTACAACTGCAAGAATTATACTTATGATTCTGAGGCTTTTTTTGGCCTTGAATTGTTTAATAATGTTGTGAAATACTGATTTTATGAAATTTATAACTTTCATTATACCAACTCCTCTCGATAATTATGATTATAACAGAAATTTTAATTGAAATTGTGTATGAATTATGAATAATCTGTAAAATTATATCACATATCCGCCGTTTACCCCTATAATCTGCCCTGTGATAAAAGACGAGGTATCTTCTGCAAGGAATACCGCCGTGTTTGCCACATCCTCTGGTGTACCTATACGCATGAGCGGGGTTTCTTCGCAAATAATTTTTTTTGATTCTTCGTCTATGTCTCTGTTCATGGGCGTGTCAATAAGCCCCGGGGATATACAATTTACCCTTATTCCCGATGGGCCTACCTCCTTGGCAAGTGCCTTTGTAAGACCGATAACTGCAGCCTTTGTCATAGAATAGGCAACCTCAAATGATGCACCCGTTTCGCCCCACATTGAAGACATATTGACAATGCTTCCTCTATGGTTTCTGAGCATAGCTTCGACTGCACATCTGCATACATTGTAGCTACCCTTTATGTTGGTATCAATAAGAAGCGAAAGCTCTTCTACCGACAAATCCTGAACAAGACCCCGCATGGAAATTCCCGAACAGTTTATTACTGCTTCAATCGAACCAAATCGGGAATTTACCATGTCAAAAATCTTTTTTGTTTCATTAAGGGAAGATACATCGCATCGGAATGAAACAAAATTCTTACGATATATTCCGTTTTTTAATTCTTCAAGCTCTTCGGGCTTGGTATTAAAGAGAGCATATACATTCCAGCCCTTTTGCAAAAGGGCTTTTACGCAGGCTTTTCCTATACCGCCCGAAGCTCCGAAAACAATTGCTGTCTTCATTTATTTACTCCTTGGTATCTTCTTTTATTATCTCCTTTAAGGATGAGGCAAGACCTGCTATCCCTTGTATTTCCGAGGGGATTATAATCTTTGTTGCCTTGCCGTCAGCAGCCTTTTCAAAGCTTTCCAGAGCTTTCATTGTAAGATATTGCTGTGTGGGGTTGGCATTGTTTATCTGTCTTATACCCTCTGCAATTGCAGAATTCACCTTTATAATAGCCTCTGCCTTACCCTCTGCTTCCTTGATTGCCGCCTGCTTCTTTGCCTCGGCACTGAGAATTGCAGATTCCTTTTCACCCTCGGCTATAAGGATTGCGGATTTCTTCTCTCCCTCTGCCTTAAGGATACTTTCTCTGCGCTCTCGCTCTGCTTTCATCTGTCTTTCCATTGCATTCTGGATTTCTCTCGGGGGCATAATATTCTTAAGCTCTACTCTGTTAATCTTAATACCCCACGGGTCAGTTGCTTCGTCAAGAATTGCACGCATCTTGGTATTGACTGTGTCTCTTGATGTAAGTGTAGCATCAAGCTCCAAATCGCCTATGATATTACGAAGAGTAGTCGCAGTTAAATTCTCTATTGCCATCATAGGTCTTTCCACACCGTAAGCAAAAAGCTTTGGGTCTGTAATCTGATAGTACACTACGGTATCTATCTGCATGGTAACATTATCCTTTGTGATAACGGGCTGAGGCGGAAAGTCCACTACATGCTCCTTAAGGCTGACTCTTGATGCTATACGGTCTATAAAAGGTATCTTGATGTGAATACCTACAGACCATGTTGCCTGATAACCGCCAAATCGTTCAATGATATAGGCATGTGCCTGAGGCACAATCTTGATATTGGCAATTGCAATAACTATCAATACAAATATAACTACAGGTAATACTCCGAATTCCATAATCATTCTCCTTTCGAAACTATGAGCTTTACGCCCGATATCTTTTTGACAACTGCCTTGTCGCCTGCTTTGATTACACCGCCGTCCTCACTGCGTACTGACCATTCCATGCCCTGTATCCTGCCTTTGCCGTTAATGGAATCTGCATCCTCAGTGATTACAACAAACTGACCGAGGAGGGCGTCGGTGTTTGTCTTTTCGTCCCTGCTCTTTAACAGCTTGAATGCAAACGGTCTGAGTGCCATAAGACACACAGCAGAAACCGCGAGAAAAACTCCGATTTGAAGTCCGATGCCCGCACCAAATGATGAACATAGTGCCGAGAACACAGCTCCGATTGCAAACCATGTGCTTATCATCTGGTAAGTTACAGCCTCTAGGACAACAAATGCTACAAAAAGTACCAACCAAACGGTTGTGCTCATTATTATCTTCCTCCTTTGGATTTATATTATAATAGCCGTTTGTAAAAGTCTGAAAAGCCAGATTTCAAGCGGCTTTTTGCATTAAATATATGATGATTTTTCTCCGTTTTTATGGTATAATTAAGTTGTTAAAATCAATAAACCAAACAAAAAACGGAGAAAAAATCAT
>JAZSFO010000058.1:0-4876 GCA_045532255.1 Clostridia bacterium
AAGCTGTAATGAAATAGATACAAATCCACAGTGCTTGTCTTTATTATACCGCAGGTAGCTACTCCTGCAAATATAACAAATTTGAGGAAAGGAGAAATAATTAAAGACCACCCCTTTCGAGATGGTTTTAATTATACGTGAGATAGATGAATATTACAAAACTCATATTATGTTTTAGCCTTGCATTTGGTGTATCGGTAGCGAGCACTCCCTTTGTTAAGATGCTGGCTCACAAGATAGGGGCAATAGATGTTCCCGATGCCAGAAGAGTGCATAACCATCCGATTCCCCGTATGGGCGGACTTGCAATATTTTACGGATTTCTTATAAGCATACTGTGTTTTGCTGCGGTCGATACCCAGCTCAAGGGCATACTGATAGGTACACTTATCATAGTATCTCTGGGTATTGTGGACGATGTAAAACAGCTTGGTGCCAAAATCAAGTTTGTAGTACAGATAATTGTGGCTTGCATAGTGGTTTATCACGGTGTTGTTATTGAGTATATAAGCGTTCCCGAGAGCATAATGCCGGGCGGATATGTATATCTCGGCCATTTTGCCGTTCCGCTTACGATACTGTGGATTGTGGGTGTTACCAATGCGGTAAACCTCATAGACGGACTTGACGGCCTGGCTGTCGGGGTGTCCTCAATAGCTACATTTTCGCTTTTCTTTATCGCCATACTTACGGGCGAAATGCAGGTAGCACTCATTACTGCGGCACTTGCGGGCGGATGTCTGGGATTTTTGCCCTACAACTTCAACCCTGCCAAGATTTTTATGGGAGATACAGGCTCCACATTCTTAGGCTTCATGCTGTCGATTGTTTGTATACAGGGACTTTTTAAGGGGTATGTTCTCATATCGTTTATCATACCTTTCCTTATTCTTGGACTTCCAATATTCGATACCGCATTTGCAATTGTAAGAAGAATATGGAACAAAAAGCCTATTATGGCTCCCGACAGAGGACATCTCCATCACAAGCTTATGGATATGGGATTTTCGCAGAAGCAGACAGTTGCGATACTCTATATAATAACCTCCATACTCGCTCTCAGTGCTGTTGTTGTGCTGGAAATCGGAGCATATACCGCATGTGTATTTATTATCACAATAGTTGCCTTCAGTGCATTTGCATACAAGGTGTATTCTGCAAACCATAAGGCGAAAACTCAGGACGAAAACCCAAAAGGAGATGCCTGAAATTATGAAAAAACTGCTTATATCAATCCTTTGTCTCATGCTCCTTGCAGGATGCGGGGCAAACAAAGAAGTTACAGAAATCACAAATACTCAGGAAGAAACAGAGCAAAAAGCACCCTTAACTGAGGAAGAAACACAGCCCGAGGAAGAGGAAACAGTAGAAGAAGATAACATCAACTACGGAAGTTTAAATACTTCATACCTTGTTGATATCGGATGCACACCCGAGCAGATAGCAGCACTGAGGGGCGAACTCAAAACAGCCATCTGGGAGGACGGACCGATATACAGCTTCGGTGATGACGGTGTGTGGTACGGCTTTGAAAATTATGATTTTGGCGAGGGAGAAATCCTGTACATACCAAACGGAAAATGTACACAGATGAGCATGAGCATGAAAACGCTTATTAAGGATGCCGATGTATACAGCATAGAAACTCTCCGCGCACTTTCCAAAGGGGAAACAACTGAGGAATACGATGAGTTTGCGCTCTGCAATGTATATGTTGCACACTGCGACGGCTATGTTCTCAGGGCATACGAAGACAGCGAAAAATCCATCGGTGCTGACACAATGATTACTGTAACAAAGGAGTAAGATTATGGAATACAGATTTAAGACCTCGGGCGTTTGCTCAAGGGAAATAATATTCGAAATAGAAGACGGCACTCTGCACAATGTGCAGTTTGTCGGCGGATGCGCAGGCAACACACAGGGCGTTGCCAAGCTCTGCGAGGGAAGAAAGGCAGAAGAGGTTATAGAGCTTCTTTCCGATATCAAATGCGGATTTAAGTCAACCTCATGTCCTGCACAGCTAGCAGAGGCAATAAAGAAAAATATTTGAAAATGAAAAAATGCGCAGACCGTTAAGTAGCATGGTCTGTGCATTTTTTTGCGTTACCATTGGATATACGGACATTTTCCCGCTTATCTGCATATTATGACAATGCATTTGATTTTTTAGCCTGACAGAAGTCATCCGAACCTGATTTTATAGCGGAAGATTTTCACTTGAACTTCGTTAAAATACTCATAAATCCGACGGGATTCATTGCGTTTTTAACTTGTTCAATCAAAAATCTTTCTGCTAAAAATTCTGCGACCTGAAAACCGAGTATTTTCGGATAGATTTTGGTGCGGAGGATGAAGTAAGGCTTTGTGCCTTTCGAGGACGATAAGCCAAAAGATGCCTAAAATACTGGTTTTCAGGCAGGTTCGGATAACTCCTGTCAGGCTAATGGGGGGATATTATTGAACTTTGACAATGTGTTTGTGCTCGGCGGAGACAAACGAAGCCGTTATATAGCAGAGTATTACAGAAATACTGCGTTGTGTCTTACAGACCTCACAGCTTCTCTGACAGAAAGTGACAGAAAAAAGCTGGCCGATGCCGATTTGGTTATTCTCGGACTTCCTGCAGTTTTAGGCGGTATGGTAAACATGCCTCTTGCGGATTTTGATTTGCCGTTCGAAGAGCTTCTTAGCTTGCTCGGAGACAAAACCAAAGTTGCGGGCGGAAGATTTGACAAAAATTCACGAGACCTCATGCAGAAGAAAAACATCAAATGGGCAGATTATTCGGAGGACGAGATTTTTCAGCTTGAAAATGCGTTTTATACTGCCGAGGGTGCTGTAAGCACCCTTATCGGAAATACCGAAAGCTCCCTTTGGGGTATGAATATTCTCATAACGGGCGGAGGAAGAATTGCAAAGGCTCTTTGCTCTGTTCTTCGGGGATGCTCATGCAGGATAAGTGTATATGCCAGAAATCCTATTGTTCGCACTTCGTTTGCCCTTGACGGATTTGAAACTCTTGACTCTCTTACAAATCTAAAGGACTTTGATGCGGTAATAAACACAGTCCCTGCGGATATATTTTCGGTAAGTATCATGGAAACACTGGCTAAGGATACGGCAGTCTTAGATTTATCTCAGAGACCCGGATATGTCAGCAAAACACTCTGCGAGGAGCTTGGGCTTAAGCTTTTGTATCTTCCGGGCATTCCCCTGACAAGTGCACCGCGTTCAGCCGGTATAAGCGCCGCAAGGGCGGCGGAACGCATATTCAAGTAATCAACAGAGGGGAATTGAACATTATGACAATAGAAGGCAAAAAAATAGGCTTTGCCGTATGCGGTTCATTTTGTACCTTTTCCAAGGTGATGCCTCAGGTTAAGGTACTGACCCAAATGGGTGCTAAGGTTTATCCTATAATGAGCGAAATAGCATATAATACCGACACCCGCTTCGGCAAGGCCGAGGACTTCAGAAACTTTCTTACAGACACAACAGGAAACATTATAATAAATTCCGTTAAGACAGCAGAACCAATAGGACCAAAGGGTTATCTTGACGCACTTATAATTGCCCCGTGTACGGGCAACACACTTGCCAAGATAGCAAACGGAGTTACGGACTCTGGGGTTTCTATGGCTGCAAAGGCAAACCTAAGAAACGAAAGACCGCTTATTATTGCTGTATCAACAAATGACGGTCTGGGTGCCAATGCCGTAAATATAGGTGTTCTTCTGGCAAGAAAAAATGTGTATTTCGTGCCGTTCGGTCAGGATGACTGCGTAGGTAAGCCGCAATCTCTGGTTGCAGATATGAGCTATATTCCCTCTGCTTTGGAGGCGGCACTTTCGGGCAAACAGATACAGCCTATATTGGTGCAAAAATAAGCATAAAAAACATAGGGGTTGATGCTCTCATCGACCCCTATGTTATCAGCCTCCAAGGAGACTTACATTAAACAATCTTTATGTTAAAAAATCCCATAAAACTGGAAATTACACGGGAATATCCTTCACCGGAAAAGTGGACCTCCAGCTCTGTTGAGTAATAATTCTTTAATAAGTCTTTGGATACATTTGACGCATTGGAGTAAAGTCCCTGTATTTCTATAAGTCCTTTGGAAAATTCCCGCTTGCAGTATTCGGCTGTCAAAAGCTCGTTTTGTCCGTATCCGCCATCTGTTGCTTTAACTGCGCAGGAATCAATGGCATCAAGCAGATTTGTTATCTCTGTTTTCACCGTTGCTTCTATATTTTCATTATTGTTTGAATACCCCTCCAGAAGCTTGCGGATTGCCCCTGTAGTCGGAAGCAGGTTATCAAGAAGCTCAAGAACCTCTTTGTTAGCGGTCTTATAGACCTGGGCAGTCAGTCCGTTTTGTGCCGAAAAGAGCGGTTTTATTTTGTCTTTTTCCCACAGCATAAGCTTAATGGTATCGGGAGTTATTGAATACTTTGCATCTTTTCTATCAGCATCATTCTCTCTATCTATTGTAAATTCTCTTGCAGAGGAAGCATCCCTTTTAATAATCTTTGTGCATACTCCGTCTGTATAAAAAGCTATTATCAGCGTTCCACCGTCCACGGGTTCGGGAAGAGTAATATTCATTTTAAGGTAGTTTCCGTCATAGTTATTGGGGATAGCTTCTATACTAAACTCTGCACCCAATTCCTCAGCACAAGCCACAGAACAAGCCATTATTATAACAAAGCTCAAAAGAAGCGATATAATGCGTTTCATAATACATCTCCTATGTAATTATTATTTATAGCCGTTTGTAAAAGTCTGAAAAGCCAGATTTCAAGCGGCTTTTTGCATTAAATATATGATGATTTTTCTCCGTTTTTATGGTATAATTAAGTTGTTAAAATCA
>JAZSFO010000076.1:0-10690 GCA_045532255.1 Clostridia bacterium
CAAGGGCTCTCCTCCCCTTATCTCGCGGAAAATTGCAGGATTTGCTATAGCTCCCCTGCCTATCATAACACCTTTTATTTCGGGATATTCAGTACATATTCTGTTATAGTCTTCTGTTTTTAGTATATTTCCGTTATAACAGAGAGGATTTTTTGAGGTATGGTACGCCTTAGAGAATGAGTCCATACGAACATCGCCCTTGTAGTAATCCTGCCTTGTTCTGGGGTGGACGATGAGGGAATCGAGCGGAAATCTGTTGTATATCTCCATTAAAGCATCAAATTCCTCGGCATCGAAAAAACCGACCCTTGTTTTTACCGAAACCATTAGCGAGGTGCTCTCAAAAACACTATTCAAAAAATCGCAAAGTCCGTCTGTGTTTCTTAAAAAGCCTGCACCCCTGTCTTTCTTTACAACAGTACCCGACGGACATCCGAGGTTGATATTTACATACTCATACCCCATACTGCATATTCTGTCCTCGAAGCGAAAAAAAGCATCGGGGCTGTTTGTAAGCACCTGAACACGAAGATTTACCCTGTTTTTCTCGGGTTCTATATCCCTTAAGCATTTAAGAGACAGTTTTTCGTTTTCTACAGGGGTTATGAAAGGGGCATAGTAAGCATCGCACCCGCCAAAAAGCTCTGCGTGTGTATTGCGGTATATGTATCCTGTTATGCCCTCCATGGGTGCAAAATAAAGCTTTTTGTCCATATATTAAAGTTCCTTTGAAATTGCATTAAACAGATTTTTTGAATAAAATGTCCTTATTATTCGCTGTGTATATCCTAATACAAAAACCAGTTTTTGTCAAGGTTGACGGTACAAAACATTTGTGATATACTTTGCAGATATTGGGAATACTACAATGTGTTAGGATGATAATATGAAATCAAAAATAATAAAAGACAGTTTAATACTCGGTTCTGCCCTTTTTTCCATGTTTTTCGGTGCAGGAAACATGATATTTCCGCCGTATCTCGGTCTTGAATGTTCATCGCAGTGGTTTGGCGGATTTCTTGGATACTTTACGGCAGATATTATTCTAGCCATGATTGCAATAGGTGCACAGATACGGACAGGCGGATTTGAGAGGCTTCTTGATCCTCTCGGTAAGCTCCTTAAGGGATTTTTTCTCATATCCATAATTCTGTGTCTGGGCCCCATTATAACAATACCCAGAACTGCGGCAACAACATTTGAGCTTATACCAAGTGCAGACTTTATCACAAAGCCTGTTTTTTATCTTATATTTTTTGCTGTGGTTATTCTTCTTACCCTCAACGAATCGGGGGTTGTGGATGCTATCGGCAAATTCCTGACACCGCTTCTTCTTATCGGACTTCTGGTAATTATAGCAATGGGAATAATAAATCCGCTGGGCGAGATATCGCAGTTCCCCAAGGTTTCAAGTCCCATATCCTCAGGAATAGAGGCAGGCTATCAATCCATGGATGTGCTTGCCGCTACGATATTCGGCGTTCTTATCCTCACGGGTGCAAAGGACAGAGGACACACCTCGCTTTCCGAGTTAGGAAAGGTTACAATAGGTGCATCGGTTTTTTCCGGTATAGCACTATTTATTATATACATGGGACTTACCTATATAGGTGCAACGGTATCGCAAAAATATAACATGCATATATCAAAAAGTGTACTTCTTACAAGCATAGTGAGGTCGCTTCTGGGCGGATATGCGGGACAGATTTTATTTTCGGTTGTGGCATCTCTTGCGTGCCTTTCTACCGCGGTTGCCCTGGTAGGCTCATGTGCACACTTTATCGGCGATATGATTAAAGGAAAATTAAGCTACAAGGCAATTACCGTAATAATATGTATTGCAAGCGGTTTTATTGCAATGCTCGGGGTAGACTCTCTTATTGTCTTTGCATCGCCTGTTCTTAATATTATATATCCGCCTGTTCTTTGTGTAATATTCTTAAGCTTCTTAAAAGACAGTATAGGAAGATTTTCGTACATTCTGACCGCCCTGTCAGCTATGCTTATAAGCATACTTCAGTTAATATTCGGCTTTGGACTGCCTATTCTCAATATTCTGCCGTTTTACCGCATAGGTCTCGGCTGGCTTATTCCATCAGCGGTATGCTTTGCCATAGGCTTATTTATAGACAAAAAAAGAGCTGTCGCAGACTGATAATCAATCTGCGACAGTTTTGTTATGCTCTCTTGAAAATAGATTTTTCCAGCATTTCGAACTTTTCTCTCACGGAGGTTTTTTTGTCCTCTTCCGCATTTATATATTCTGTCTTTGCGGTGATATCACTTGATATGCCCGAAAGCTCCGCATCTATCTTGGTAAGGGTACTTTCAACAGATGCTCTTACCTCGGTAATATATTTCTTGGCGGTCTCAAGCTTTTTAACCTGCTTTTGAACCTTGTCCTCTGCTTCTGTAATCATATCCTGAGCACGGACATTTGCATCGCTTATGAGGGTAGATGCGCACTTCTCTGCATTAATTATTGCAGTGCTTATTACCTGACTCTTTGATCTTATATCCTCGGTCTCCATGGAAAGTGCATCGTAGTCTTCCTGAAGCCTCTGCTTCTCCTCGGTAAGTGTCTCCATAGCTAATTTAAGCTCTGCGAGTTCACTCTTAAGGGCTTCTATATTATCCATTAAAGCCTTGTTGTCATTATCCATAGCAGAAATCTTGTTTTCCATTTCTTCTTTCTTACCTGCAAATTCTGCCTCTCTGGCATCCATCTCTGCCTCGTGAACAGCATTGAGATCGCTTATATAGTTACAAACATCCTTTTTGCTGTAACCGAACATGCGTCCTTTGATTTCTGTAAATTCCATATCACACACTCCTCTTATATGACATAATTATACATTTTTCTGTTGTAGTTGTCAACTATTTTAGTCTGCAAATATACTTTTCGACCAAATGATGAGGTTTATATGAGAGCTTTGCCTTTCTGAGACCCTCTATTCCCATATCTTCCTCGCGGTTGATAAACTCAAAATCTTTCCATCTGTTCTTTGCAAATTCATTGTTTATGGCGGCATAAATGCCGTTATAGGCTGTATCCGCCTTTTCTATATGAATTACGGCACAGTTTTCCGTAAGTGCCTCTCCTACCGAAAATGCGCAAATTTTACCATCTATCTCTATTACTCCTCCGCTAAGGCCGAGCAAATCAAAATGCTCAAAGGCATTTCGTATGCTCTGCATCTCGGCTTCGTAGCTGAAGCTTCCTTTGGGACGGTTTTTTGATATAAGCTCCCCTGCAAGAGACAGACACTCATTAAAATCGCTGTTTTCCATTGGGCGATACTTATATACATACGAAGCCCTGAACTTATTTAAGTGGTTACGCTTTGCATGAAGCTCCTTGCCCGAAAGGTCTGTAAGCCTCTTTGTAAGATACACATAGTCCTCAAAGTTTCTGTTCTCTTCTATAACAGTATCGGGATAAAGCTCCTTAAGCATCTGAGCCTGCTTTTTTGTTGCATTGGTTATGCGAAGCTCCTGACCCATTGAGAGCGTGTAGTCTCTGAGCTTATCTATACAAGCCTTGGTATCGCCCTCACCATAGGGCATATAACAATGAACTCTGCCATCGGGAGATGTATTTAATATTACGAGAAATCCGTCCGTAACTCCCCACAGAGTATTGTAATAGTGACTCCATATAAAAAGATTGGCAAAGCTCGATTCAGAATTTTCGATTTTATTTTTTATATACTTATCAATCAGGGGCTTGCTGTCTATATCAAGCCTGCTAAGTTTAAGCATTATGACACCTCTAATTTATTGCTTTTGACATGAAACCTCTTTGTTCCATACTTGTAAATGTTTCGTCATTACATATAATATGGTCTACAACCGCAATGTTGAGTTCCTCAAGCACCCGTATTACCTTGTTTGTAACAGACATATCCGCTGCAGACGGATTGGTGTTATCTCCGGGATGGTTATGTGCAAGAATAATACCGACTGCATCTCTTGCCATTGCTATTTCGACAATCTTCCTCAGCTCAACAACGGTTGCGTTGGAAACTCCCTTGCTTATCTCATGCCACGAAAGTACATTTCTTTCGCTGTCTATACATATTATAATAAACCGTTCCTCTGTAAGACCATGGAAAAGCGACATACAGAATTTGCCTGTTTCCTCCTCCGAGGTAAGACGGGCTTTCTTCGGTATTGTGCTTCGGCTTATTCTGTTGGAAAGCTGGGATACAAACCTTATAAACGCTGCACCGTTTTCGCCTATCCCCTTTACCTTGACAAGCTCATCATAGCTTGCCGAAAACACATTTTTGAGAGAGCCGAATTTTTGGAGCAGAGCGTGTCCTATAGGATTTGTGTCCTTTGTTCTGTGAACATAAAACATAAGGAATTCCAATATCTCATGGTCAGCAAAGGCATCCATGCCGTCTCCCAAAAATTTCTGACGCATTCTTTCGCGGTGTCCCTTATGTATATTTTCTTTCTTCATATTAATGCTCCTACATCATATGTGATTTATCTACAACAGTGTTTATAGTTTCTTCATCAATGTTACTTTCGTTTTTTTCGTCCTTTTTGAGATAAAGAAGATATTCTATATTCCCCTCAGGACCTTTGATTGGCGAAAAGTCCAGACCCCTAAGCGAAAAGCCTGTTTCCAGAGCAAAACTGCAGACGGTTTGTATTACACTTCTGTGTACCGAGGCTTCTCTTACCACACCTTTTTTGCCGACTTCCTCTCTGCCTGCTTCAAACTGAGGCTTTATGAGTGCAACAAGCTCTCCGCCATCAGCGAGAAGCTCATATGCTACGGGCAAAACAAGTCTTAGGGAAATAAACGATACATCTATGGAAACAAACTCAACGCTGTCCTCTATCATATCAAAATCGAGGTATCTTATATTGGTTCTCTCCATATTGACGACTCTGTCGTCTGAGCGAAGTTTCCACGCAAGCTGACCGTAGCCGACATCTATTGCATAAACCTTTGATGCTCCGTTTTGAAGCATGCAATCCGTAAATCCGCCTGTTGATGCTCCGATATCAGCACACACCTTGCCATCTAAACAAATGGGAAAAACCTCCATGGACTTCTCAAGTTTAAGTCCTCCTCTGCTGACATAACGAAGTTTACTTCCCCTGATTTCTATATTCATTCCGTCTTTTATCTTGTCGCCCGCTTTGAATGCCTTTTGTCCGTCCACAAAAACCGCACCCGCCATAATAAGCGCTCTTCCCTTTTCACGGCTTTCCACAAGACCGCGGTCTACAAGCTCTACATCTAAGCGTCCTGCCATTTCACATACCCATTCCTTTGTAAAAACTTAGTATTCTATCAGCTATTGATTTGCTGTCGAGCTTACATAACTCAAACAGCTCCTCCTGCTTGCCGTGCGGAACAAAACAGCTTTCGAACCCAAGGTGCAGAGTAGGTATACATATCTCTGCCTTGGCGCTCACATACTGTCCCATACCGCCGTCTGTTATATTATCTTCTATTGTAACAACAAGTTTTTTGCCCTTTATCCTGTCCTTTAGCGCATCTGTATCAAGAGGCTTAAGAGAGCGGACGGCAACCGCCTGAGCACCTATGCCGTTCCGAGATAGTATAGAGGATACCTCAATTGCCGTATCGGTCATTCTGCCCGATGCCAATATGAGTATATCATCACCATCTGTAAGGTTTTCTATACCCAAGGGGCTTAGCTGTTTTGGACTTCTGAAGCTTACCGATGCCTTGGGGTATCTTACAGCTACAGGTCCCGTGCACTGCTCTATGGCATATTTTATCATGGACTTCATTTCCTCATAGCATGACGGCATAAGAATTGTCATGTCGGGAATATGGCAAAGCATTGACAAATCCATGAGACCCTGATGTGTTTCTCCGTCCTCGCCCGTAAGACCTGCATGTCCTATGCAGAATACAACATGAAGTTTCCCGAGACATACATCATGTATTATCTGGTCATATGTCCTTTGAAGAAATGTGGAATACATACACACAACAGGTACAGATCCTCCCTTTGCCATGCCTGCCGCCATAGTTACTGCATGCTCCTCTGCTATGCCGACATCAAAAAACCTCTCGGGAAAGATTTTTGCAAATTCACTCAGTCCGCATCCCGAGGTCATGGCAGCGGTAATTGCGGTTATGCGGTCATTTTTATGTGCAAGTGATGTCAGGACACTCGAAAAGACATCATCATAACCCATATCCCTCCTGCTTATTCTTACGGTCTCACTGCTGACACCGTGGAATTTGCTGGGATTATTCTCAGCTTCCGTGTATCCCATACCTTTCTTTGTAAAGGTGTGGATAACTACGGGGCCGTCAATTTCCTTTGCTCTCTTAAGGGCGTCGGAAACCTCCGAAAAATTATTACCGTCTATTATGCCCATATATGTGAAGCCAAGTTCTTCAAAAAGAGGCGATGCAATTGCCGCATATTTGAGCTTGCCCTTGACATATCTTATGGCTTTATCTGCACTTTTGCCAAGCCTTCCGAATCTGCCGAGAAGTCCGTGAACATTTGACTTTGTGTGAATGTATCGGGGGTTAAATCTCAGCTTTGTGAGGTGAAGCGAAAGACCGCCGACATTTCTGTTTATGGACATTTCGTTGTCATTGAGTATGATTATCAGCCGGGTCTTTCTTACTCCGACATCGTTCATAGCCTCAAAGCACATTCCGTTTGCAATAGCACCGTCACCTACAAGAACAATAACATGACTGTCATCGCCCGAGAGGTCTCTTGCTCTTGCCATTCCTACTGCCGCAGATATGGATGTCCCTGCATGTCCTACATCAAAGAAATCATATTCGCTCTCCGAGGTTCTCGGAAAGCCCGAAATCCCTCCCAGACGGCGAAGCGAATCAAACCTGTCTTTTCTGCCTGTAAGCATCTTGTACACATAGCATTGATGCCCTACATCGAAAATCAGCTTGTCCTTTGGAAAATCAAAACAGCTTGCAAGGGCAAGCGTTAATTCCACAACTCCGAGATTGGACGCAAGGTGTCCGCCCGTGTGCATTACATTGCGCACAAGAAAGCTTCTTATCTCATCGGTCAGAAGCTGTATCTCCCTTAAATTCAATTTTTTAACATCATTTGGGCAATTGATTTTGTCAAGTATTGACATAGCCTATCTATCTCTCTTTCGAAAAGAAAATACATTTTTTGAGTAGTGTATAATTACGGCAATATTCATAACTATGGTATCGCAATGCTTCTTTGCAACACCCTTTCCTGCCGCCTTGCCTCCTACGGTCAGTGCAGAAACAACGGCTGTAAGAAGCATACTTATAAATGTTGCGGGAAGAAGCGGATATATCTTAAAAAGAGTTGCCGCAATAGATGCCGCAAGTCCTCCCGAAAGCACCCCAGCAATATCACCGATTACATCGTTGCAAAAGCTCGAAACCTTTCCTGCGTTTCGTATCAGCTTTATTGCCTCGGGACTTCCCTTAAGTCCTCTTGTTGACCTTGAATGGAACGGCATTTCATCCGCAATTGTGACGGAGAGTCCCAGAATATCAAAAATAATACCCAGTAAAATTACCAGAAGCAAAATCAAAAATGCAACAACAATATTGACCCCGTCCGAAAAGCCGTTTGTGACGATAGCCATAATCATTGATATAATAAATGCTGCTACTGTAATTTTAATGGGCCATAAATCAATTTTTTTCATACTCTATCCTTTTGTATAAATATATAAAAACGGTGGCAATAAACAGAGTAAAATTTACGGCTTAGGTTCAGCCGGATTTCCCGCTGTGCTACCGCCTCGTCGCCAAGACGGCCGTTCCCATTTGAAGCACAGCCTGCTGCGTCGCCGTCAGCTATGCTGAATTACCACTTAGTCCGTACTGCAATCCCCTGTCTAAAACAGCCTAGGAGTTTTCCTCACAGTCTTATCAACTCTTAGCCTCTTTTGCAGATATGGTTTCAGATGCAATAACCGACACAGCAACGGCCATTGCTGCGCGATGTGAACGGTCATCCACCATAACCACTCAAGGCAGGCTACACTGCACACAGCGTGTTTGTTACCCACACCGCATAGCAGGTTTTATCCTGAACCGTAACTTAGCTCTCCAAAACAGGAAAACACCAAACGGCATGAATAAGGAAATCTTGGTTTCAAAGGGTCTGATGACCCCTGATACACAAAACCCCTTACCCAAAAGCTACGAATTCCGGTCTCCACGGAAAAAGGGTCAACGCCCGCATGCCATTGCGGCTCGCCCTTAAACCTTAACTCCCAGCATCTGCCCCAAACTGGGCGTAAGAAGCAAACACAAGGAACTTCATCGATATGCCCTTTGGTGGATTTTTAGGCCCACCTTAGAAGTTGACAGTCCTGACTAGGATACTGCACCACCGTAATTAACTTAGTAACTTAAAACAAAAAGTCCAGAAGACCTTTTATAAACTCATTATTGGGATAAGCCGATATTATTTCCTTTGCTCTATTGGAATAGGAAATAAGTCTTTCCTTTGCCTTATCTCTTCCGAGAGTATTGATGAAGTTCGGACTGTTCTGGGCTTCTGCCATATCCTCCTCTTCATCCTCAAAGTCGTCTCTTATCTGGAAGGCAATTCCAAGATTATATGCAAATTCCATAAGCTCCTTCATTACATCCTCTTTGACCTCAGACACCAAAGCTCCGCACTCTACGCTTGTCATCATAAGTGCCATTGTCTTTTGCTCAATAAGAGCTATCAGCTTTTCCTCCGAAGCATCTCCCGAGGCCATAAGCTCAAGGTCTCTTACCTGTCCGTTAATCATACCGTGAGAGCCTGCGGCTCTTCCTACGGATGCCATAGCCATAATGTCATTCTTATTAAGGCTCTTAGCTGTGTCTGTCATAATCTCAAATGCAGTATTAAGAAGCGCATCGCCCGCAAGAAGTGCCATAGCCTCTCCGTACTTTTTGTGACAGCTTGGCTGTCCTCTTCTTGTATCTGCATTATCCATGCACGGCAAATCGTCATGCACAAGCGAAAAAGCATGTATGAATTCTATTGCCGCGGCAAACGGCAAAGCTCTGTCTATGCTTCCCGTAAGCATCCTTGCAGTCTCTATACAAAGGATTGAACGAATTCTCTTACCGCCGTTGAATACTGCATAGTTCATTGCATCAAAAAGCACGCTTTCGCAGTCCTCAAATTCCTTTATACGAGACTTCATATATTCGTCTATGATACATATTCTTTGTTTATACTCGTCATAAAAATTATTCATTATTCTGTATATCGGAAATATCCGACTCTCCTTCTTCTGTCAAGAGTGTAATCCTTTTTTGAGCTGAGTCCAGCATTTTAAGACAGTCATCCGAAAGCCTAACACCTTTTTCAAACATTTTGATACATTCCTCAAGGGGTGCCTGACCGCTTTCCAGATCCGAAATGATTTTTTCAAGCTCATTTATATTATCTTCAAAGCTCTTCTTTTGTGCCAATTATATCGCCTCCGCTAACTATACATTCTAAGTTTCCGTCCGTTACGGTAAGTGTTATTTGCTCTCCCACTACCGCATCCTCTGTCCTTTTTATGATTGTGCCGTCCTTTTTTCTCGCTACCGAAAAGCCTCTCAAAAGCACATCGACAGGGTTTAGTGCACCGAGTCTGTATGAGCACTCCTTAAGTATGGCTATGCGGTTTTCTACCGCTCTTTCATATGCTCTCTTAAGCTCTTTTATAAGACTGTCAAGCTGCAGCGAGCTGTCTGTGATTGGGGACATGGGGTTTCTCATAACGGGCGATGACATAAGTGACATTAGCCCTTGCTTCTTTATATTGACAAGCGATTTGAGTGCACCCTTAAGACGCATACAGCCAAGAGACACAGCGCCTCTTATCTCTTCTATGTCTGGTGTGGCAATCTCTGCCGCCGCAGACGGTGTCGGTGCTCTGAGGTCTGCAACAAAGTCAATTATCGTATAGTCTGTTTCGTGCCCAACTGCCGAAATAATCGGTATATCTGAGTTGTAAACTGCCATAGCAACCTCGAGCTCATTAAATGCCCACAAATCCTCTATAGAACCTCCGCCTCTGCCGACTATTATGACATCAGCTTCTTTTCTTTCGTTAAAAAGCTCTATCCCTCTTGCTATACTCTGTGCAGAACCCTCTCCCTGAACCTTGGCAGGATATATACATATCTTTGCCAAAGGATACCTGCGGGATATGACATTTATGATATCTCTTACTGCGGCACCCGTAGATGCTGTCACTACTCCTATAACCGAGGGATACTGCGGTATGCTCTTCTTGTGCGAGGGGTCAAAATATCCCTCGCTTTCAAGCCTTGCCTTAAGCTGTTCGTATGCCGCATATAGCTGACCTATGCCGTCAGGAACAAGAGAGTCTATATAGAGCTGGTATACACCGTCTCTTTCGTAAACGCTGACTCTTCCAAATGCAAGGACACTCATACCGTCTTTGGGTTCAAAACGCAGAGTTGACGCTCCCGAGCGGAACATAACCGCCTTGATTGAGCCTGTCTCATCCTTTAGGGACATATACATATGCCCTGAGTAATGATGCTTGAAGTTGGATATCTCTCCCCTTACGCACACTGACGAAAGGTTGATGTCAGTATCCATCCTGCGTTTGATATAGCTGTTGATTTCTCCTACGGTAACTGTATGCATAGTTTACTTTATAATATCTGCAAGCACACCGTTGACAAATGCAGGTG
>JAZSFO010000017.1:0-12086 GCA_045532255.1 Clostridia bacterium
ATACGATGTCGGTGTCAAGCAAGGCAGGAGGTCAGGAACTGTAGCGGAAGTCGGTGCTAAGTGTAATAATGAAAGGGGGGCATATTTATGCCGAGAAAAAGTGATTATCCGAGAATCAGGGAAGTTATGTATGTATATAACGGAACAAATGAAGAGTATAACAAATTTTTAAGGGCAACGATTTTTGATTATTTAGGTCATAAATTTGAAACCCACGAAAAAAGTTGCGAGCAGGAAAAGCCTGCTGCAGCTAACCAATAAGGAAGGAGCTACGAATTATGAAAACATATATTTACACAAGATTTACAGTTGAGGAAATCAGAAACCCGGTTTATGTTATTGAAACCATAAAAGAAATGGAAAAATTAACTTTGGAACAGGGTTTTAAGATTATTGCGGAGCGCATGTATAGGGATGACATTAAGGCTAAAATAAAGGTAAAAAAACCTTTAGAGCTTTTGTAAATGTTTTGCTGGATATATTGAAATTAGTATGGTATTGTTTGTTGCTGAAAGGAGGTAATTATTTATGAACATAATGCAAGCATGGAGAATATGGATTTATTACAGACTGTCAAGAGATGAAGACAAGGAAATGAATTCACTCAAAAATCAACGCAGAATTCTTATGGATTACATAGAACGGGAAGGTCACATATTTGTAGGAGAATCCTATGATGACAATGTCAGCGGAATGACCTTCCAGAGAAATGGAATCGATGAAATCTGTAAAGCGGCTGAAGAGCATAAGATGGATGTAGTGTTGGTAAAAGACTTGTCAAGACTTGGCAGAGAGAAAATCCAGACTTCTATGTTCATCGAATACTTAAGAAGCAAGGGTATAAGAGTAATCAGCATAACAGACAACACTGACAGTTTCAACACAGATGATGAATTCCGTATGGAAATGAGTCAGTTTATGAATCATATGTATGCAAGAGATGTCAGCAAAAAGATAAGATACGGATATCGTCAGAAGCAAAAGGACAAGGGCATATGCAATATGCCACCTATGGGTTACTACAAGGATAAGAACTCCGGCAAAATCATAATCAAGAATGAGCCTGCAGGTATAGTTAAAGAAATTTATTCAATGTATCTTGATGGCTTCGGCTTTAAGGCGATTGCGGAAAAGCTGAATAAAGATGGCAAGAAATCGCCGTCATATTATCAAAAGCTATACAACGATAAAAATCAAGGCTATAATAAACCTGCAATAACCCTTAAGTACCTGTGGGATTCAACTGCAGTCAAGCGAGTGCTTACAAATGAGTTCTATACAGGAACGCTGATATGCCATGTAGAAGAAAGCGATAAGGCAAAGAAAATCAGACATAAGGTTCCGACAGAAGAACAATTCAGGCACGAAAACTTTGCACCCGTAATAATTCCAAAGGAAATATGGGATAAGGTACAAAAACTGATTGAAGCTAAAAAGGAAACTAAGGTCAGAGCTTCAAGCGGAAAACCATATCATCGATACACAGGGTTATTAAAGTGCGGAGATTGCGGTTGCACCTTCGTGGCAAAGATTCGCAGATGGAGAGACAAGCCTGAGCGAGTTGAATATGTCTGCAATGGTTATCATCGCTACAAAGGCTATTGCACCTCACACAGAATTCAGGAGGCGGATTTGGATAACTTAGTCTATAAGGAAATATTAAGGCTGAAATCCGAGTCGGAGAAGAATTGGACTGCTATAGAAGCCGATGTTAAAAAGTGGTTACGGAATAAGGCAGGCACAGAAAAGCAGATAGCTGAAATGAGAACTGCTGTATCAAATCTCGAAATAGATGTGGAAAACATACTGATGGAGAGAATTAACGATAAGGAAAACCGTGCCACTTATGACAGAATGCTTGAAAAAAAGAAGGCACAGATTGAAGACCTTAAGGTTAAAATTAATGAGCTGATAAACCTTGAAGAAACAGTAAAGAAACGAAGAAAAGCTATCAAGGAAAACATCGATATGCTCGATAGCATCGTAGCAGAGGGTGCAATCAGTAACGTAAACTTAAGACTTCTGGTTCAGGAAATTCAGATTCTGGATGTGGGAGACGGTGAGATTGCAGTAGTCATAGTGATAAACGGACCATTTAATGAGTATGGAGAGGTATTCGCCGAAAACGGAGATGTAAAGCTGGCACACAATGGTGATTACAAACCGATAGCGGTGTAAGCAGAATTAAGCAAAGAAAAAGTGCTTGCGAAAAACTCGTAAGCACTTTGAAAATTGGTGCGGATAACAGGACTTGAACCTGCATGAAATCGCTTTCACATGGACCTGAACCATGCGCGTCTGCCAATTCCGCCATATCCGCATATTTAGTTTTAACCCCTTAATTTTTACACGGGAGAGGTAACCCGAGGAGGAGCAAAACTGCTTAATCCTCACATATTAAACGGATAAATCCGGTTTAATCTATTTAATCACCGAGGTGGCGTTACCAGAACCATGCGCGTCTGCCAATTCCGCCATATCCGCATATTAAATTATAACCTCGTAATTTTTACACGGGAGAGGTAACCCCGAGGAGGAGCAAAACCGCTTAATCCTCAAATATGAAAACGGACAAGCCGAATTCAACATGTTTTAATAACAAAAATCGCACACCAAATACTCTTTATATTCGGCGTGCGACCAGAATTGGTGCGAGCAGTGGGACTTGAACCCACACGTCATAAACACACGCCCCTCAAACGTGCCTGTCTGCCAATTCCAGCATGCTCGCGTTTCAACATGAACTAGTATATCACAACAGAATGCGTTTGTCAACAAAAAAATTAAAAAAATTCAAAAATTTTTTTCAAAGTCAAAAAACCTCTTTCGGAGGCCTTTTGACTTTGAATTTTTTTGCTTTTTGTTTTCAAAGAATAATGCATATCAGTCCGCCCGAACCCTCATTGATAATCCTTTGAAGGGTTTCCTGGAGTTTAAATCTTGCATCATCGGGCATGCGCAGCAGTTTGTTGTGTAAATCCTCATTTACAAGGTCATGGAGCGATTTTCCGAATATGTTTGTATCCCATATGGATTTGGGGTCAACCTCAAATTCCTTGAGCAGATAGTGAACAAGCTCTTCTGACTGCTTCTCTGTACCGACAATGGGGGATACGGCTGTTTCTATATCAGCTCTTATCATATGTATACTGGGTGCGCTGGCACGCAGACGGACACCGAATTTGCTTCCTTGTTTTACGATTTCGGGTTCCTCCAGAGTCAGCTCGTCTATTCCGGGCGAGACTATTCCGTAGCCGGTAGCCTTTACCTCGTCTAGTGCTGCAGAAATCTTGTCATATTCCTTTTTGGTTGCGGATAGGGAACGCATGAGCGACATAAGGCTGTCTTTTCCTTTGATTTCAAAGCCTGTTTCCTCGCCGAGAATTCTGTAATACAAATCCTCGTCAGTATTTACAGCTACACGGACTGTTCCGTCGCCCAGGTTAATTGACTTTATTTCCGAGGAGGTTATGCCCGGGCACTCGGATAGGGATTGAGATATTTTTTCGGCATCGCGGATTTTTGACACATTGTCAATAGATGCAAAAATGCTTTCGAATATATCCTTTTTCAGCCAATGCTCATTTTCCAGAACATCTACCCAGTCGGGCATGTCAACGCCTATTTCCTTGAGCGGAAATTCAAAGAGCACCTTTTGGATTATGCTTTCTATATTTTCCTTAGTAAGATTTGCGCAGTCAACGCACAAAACGGGAACATTGTGCTTGGTTTCAATTTGTTTCCTCGTTCCCGAAGCGGACAGACCAAGCGGGTCTGTGGAATTGACAAGCACTATAAACGGCTTTCCGAGGGATTTTAGTTCGTTTATTACTCTGTCCTCTGCAGGTATGTAGTCTCGGCGGTCTATATCGGTTATAGAACCGTCGGTAGTGATTACAAGTCCTATGTTTGAATGTTCGCATATTACCTTGTGGGTTCCTGTCTCGGCGGCTTCGGCAAAAGGAATTTCGTTGTCCGACCAAGGTGTTTTTACCATTCTGGGGATACTGTCTTCAATATGGCCAAGTGCCGAGTCTATGATATAGCCTACACAATCAATCATTCGTACATTAAACTTTGCATTTCCCGCAAGGGAAATTTCTACCGCCTCGTTGGGTATGAATTTCGGTTCGGTAGTCATTATGGTTCTTCCGCCGCTGCTTTGAGGAAGTTCATCTCTTGCGCGCTCTCGCTTAAATGCATTGTCAATGTTTGGAATTACAAGCAAGTCCATGAATTTTTTAATAAAGGTGGATTTGCCTGTGCGTACCGGACCGACAACACCGATGTATACATCTCCGCCCGAGCGTTTTGATATATCGTTGTAGATATTGTATTCTGCCATATGTTTTCCTCCACACTTTGCACTTTTTTGTACATTCTATGCGGAGGAAACAGATTATATGATTATTCTTTCTTTTTTCTTTTTAATACACCCTCAGAAGAGAGGGCATTTTTCTTTGCCTCTTGGGCAAGGAGCTTAAGCATGGCGATGACGGCTTTTTTGGTGTCCATATCGAGCTTCCCGATGGAGCGGGTTATAATTCGGGCGTTTTTCAAAAAGTTTTCGCCAAGCTCGTTTAATGTAAGAGCACCTGTTTCTTCTATTATGGAAAACACCACATCTATAAACTTTTTTCTTTTCTCATAGCCCATTTCCTTAAGCCAGCCCGACAGAGTTCTGTCGGCAAATTTACTTCCTTTTGTAGTGGCGTCGGTGTAAACAAACTTGTTCTTCAATATATTCCATGAATACAGGTCATGCTGAAACGGACCTATCTGAGAGCTTTTGACAACCTTGTAGTTATCCTCTCTTTCCAGAAGCATGCCGACAAATGACGATTGGGGCACATATGATTTCAGCCTGCGGCAGATTTTTTTGTATTGAGGGTTGGAGAGTATTCTTTCGTCAAACCCGGGACTGTCATAGCTGTATATTTTCCCGATGCTACCCGAAGAGTCGCTGCTACAGAATGCGGCGGCATATGTGGCAAGATTTCCGCCCTTGGAATGTCCGCAAAGGATATATCTTCCCGAATGTTTTTTTATTATCCTGTCTGCATATTCTGCCGCATAGCTTTGTGCAGGGACGGGGCATATGAATGACATATTAAAGTCCTCTTTCCACCCGACTATTGTATTGTCCGTACCGCGAAAAACAATTGCATAGTACCCGTTACCAAGGCAAAGGGTAACCGCACAAAACTGGGTCTGCGATGCTGTGTCAATATGGTTTTCGTAGTCTGTAAGGGTGATTTTGCCGTACCGTTTGCTGTCCTTAAGAGAGTTCATAAGCACAATATCGTTCTTGAAAAGCACCTTTTTTTCTATGTCGGGGATATTAAGGAGAACGGTACACAATTCTGATACTGTGCCCGAACTCCTGATTGTATTCCATGCCGATTCGAACGGCAGATACGAAAGTGCAGAAAGAACCAGCCCGTCAGCTTCGTTAAACGGGTCACTCCTTAAGGGCAAATCCCCTCTCCACATAATGTAATCAAATACATTTGCCATAAATATCCCCCCTTGGTTATATTATAATATTTAAATGCAAAATATTCAACACCCGAGAGCAACATCGAGTGTCATCATGACGGTAAAACCTAATGCAAACATCATTGTTCCAAGATACGGACAGTCATAATGGGTCATTTCGGGAATAAGCTCGCTCACTACTACAAAAATCATTGCCCCTGCGGCAAAGGAAAGGGTATATGGCAGTATAGGTGTGATAACGGATGCAAGCATCAAGGTGAGCCATGCCGCTATAGGCTCGGGGACACCCGAGAGAAAGCCTGACCAAAAGCTTTTGTGTTTGCTCATTCCCGATGCGGCAAGGGGCATGGATATAATGCTTCCCTCGGGAAAATTTTGAATGGCAATACCTATAGCAAGGGTCAGGGCAATTGCACCGCTTGACATGTTTTCGGAGCGAATAAATGACGCCAGAACAGCACCTACAGCCATTCCCTCGGGGATGTTGTGTATTACTACTGCAGGAATGAGCATAGATGTTTTTTTCTCTTGGGTATTGTCATCAAGATGAGGCTCAGGCAAAAATCTATCAAGTGACCAAAGAAGAATTATACCAATCCAGAATCCTGTCACGGCAGGGACAAAGGAAAAAAATCCAAGGTGGCCACTCATCTCTATTGCAGGAATAATAAGGCTCCATACGGAAGCGGCAGTCATAACGCCTGCCGCAAAACCGAGGAGTGCTCTGTGAAACCTTTTGTCTATATCATTCTTCATAAAGAAAACACACGCAGAACCTGCAGTTGTTCCCAAAAGCGGAAGAAAAAGACACCGTAAAATAACAGACATCAATATTAACACCGCACTTTCTCATTTATTTATCATTATATGAAGTGCACATTTTTTTGTGATTTACGGAAGCCGTGTATTGACATTGATTTGAAAGGGGTATATTATTACTGTAAAAAACACTTGGAGGTTCCGATGATATATATACTTGTTCTTTTAATAGTGTCGGTTTTGCTGATAAGCTACAAAACATATGTCTATGCGTTTAGAATGGACCCGAGGAGGCAGGCATTGGAGGACGAAGTGCCTGATTTAAAGCTGAAAATGAAAGTGGTTAAAAATATATATTCGCTTATGCATGAGCCGTTTGAACCTGTTGATATTGTGTCTCATGATGGTCTTAAGCTTCACGGAAGATATTATCACTTCATAGACGGAGCACCTGTTGCCGTAATTATGCACGGATACCGAAGCAACTATTGCCGTGACGGAAACGGGGGATTCCGCATAGCCAAGGAGTACGGACTAAATATACTTATGCCTGACCAGAGAGCACACGGCAAAAGCGAAGGAAAGCATATAACCTTTGGAATAAAAGAAAAATACGATTGTGCCTTGTGGGCGGAGTATATTGAAAAGAGATTTGGAAGTAAAATCGGGGTTGTGCTTGTTGGTCTTTCTATGGGTGCGGCAACCGTAATGATGGCATCTGATATTGCAGGGGAAAATGTCAAAGGAATTGTAGCAGACTGCGGTTTTAACAGCCCAAAAGATATTTTGACAGAGGTTTCGCGTCAAATGAAAATACCCGGAAAGCTCGGGTATTTCTTTGCAAGACTCGGCGGCAGGATTTTTGGAGGATTTGACACCGAAGAGACTGATGCCATGCAGGCTCTTTCCAAAACAAAAATCCCCGTGCTTTTTATACACGGGGACTCAGATAACTATGTTCCTTGTTATATGAGCACTCTTTGCTATGAAAGCTGTAATTCCAAAAAAGACATACTCATAATTAAGGGTGCCACCCACGGTATGAGTTATTATGTAGATACAGAAAGCTACACCAAAAGGGTGAGGGATTTTTTTGATATGATTTTTTGATTATTTGTTTCTTTTGCTGTTCTTGAACATATACTGAACATTTATCTTACCAAAGGAGTTCCAGCTGATGATTGTTGAGTATGCAAAGAAGAGCAGGCAGATTGCAACAAAGATACTTTCCTCATTCTTGGGAAGAACACTTGCAAATGCAAGCTGCATAGCATTGGTTTTTGCTATTCCTGCAGTTTCGATTGCAGCCTGACTTATAGCGGTCTTTAACGCATAACCGATACCTCCACCAATAAGAGCATCAGGTGTAAAGGCATACTTGAATATAGCACCGATTGTTGCGGGCAAATACTGAATTCTTAAGATAAGAACAACAAGTCCGCCGATGAGGAAGAGAACAGCCATGACGGGAACGAGCTTTTCTGTAACAGAGGCAATTCTCTGAATTCCGCCGATGAAAATAAATGCTGATACTGCAGCTATTATAATACCGATTATCCAGCCCCAAGCCTTGTAATCAAGATTTACTGCACTGCATGCTGCTTTTGTTACGGAGTTGGACTGTACCATTGAACCCATAAATCCGAGAGCAAAGGTTATAACAATTGCAAAGAATACGGAAAGTACCGAACCCATTGGGGAATGCTTTCTTTATGTAGTAAACAGGACCGCCGTGGATTTCGCCTTTGTCATCTGTAGCTTTTATTACAAAAAAAGATTCGGGCCGAAACCCGAATCTTCTGTTATTTAAGTTTATTTGCAAGCGATATTGCTGTATCCGATATTATATCGCCTGTGTCTGCACAAAGTCCGCTTGTGGGTGCAAGGCGGGCTTCGTAAACACCCTCTTTCATGCAGTCGGGGGTGGGTACATAGCCGAGGTAATCGTTTGCGAATGCAGAGACCATACATGTATCGCCGATTCCGTTTTTGATTTTCTTTCCGTACTGTACAAACATCTGTATCGGCGTGCCTGCTATATAGCATGAGCCTATACGGAATACTTGCATAAAGGCATCGCGGACGGTTCTTTTGTCAGCCATTATTATAAAGGTCTGAAGTGCAAAGAACATATCTACATAGTTCGGGTCTGTTCCGCTTGGTGTGATTTCTATTAGGCTGTCGCCGTAGGAATCAAAAAGCTCCTTTGCATTCGTAAGCTGTTCCACGGTAGGTTTACGCAGTCTTACCTGCGCGTTGGTGCTTGCACTGAGCAGGGTGTTGTCTGTCATGACCTCTGCCTTTGAAATTGCATCCACGGACTTCTGCGCTATGGTTTTGCCTACCTTTACATATGTCTTGAGTTCAGGTTGAGACTCTTCCAAGAGATTTATATGGTTGATGTTTCCGCATGCACCGTTAATAAATACGGTAACAAATTCGGGTCCGTATATGCGTTTCATTTCATTAGAGAGAATGGATATGTAGTCTCCCGTAATCTGTTTGGAAAATACAGTTGCGGGATGTGTTGCAAAGTTAACAATCGCACCCGAGAATGAATCTCCGTGCTTTACTGCCATTACGATAAGCTCGGGGTCAATTGTGGTTGTGGGCTTTAATACATTATCCCTGTTTTCGCGTCCTGGATTGGTTTTGAGACTGCCGTCCTTCATTTCATACACACGGATAAAGGAAATATCTGTTATTTCTTCCTTGCCGAGAAGCACGTCGCCCTCTTCCGCCTTTTTCCATGCCATGTACATTGCATCGGCACATCTCTCTGTGAGGGTGCGCAGATAGTTGCTGTCGGTTACAATTTCTTCTCCCCAGTTAAGAGTGGGACCTCCGCCGTGTGTGTGGGTAGCCATTACCATAATATCTTCGGGTTTTATCGGCATTAAGGATACTGCTCTTTGCCTGATGCTTTCTGTTATATCCATAGTTATTCCGCAGGCATCAATTACTGCAATTGCAAGAAGTTTTTCGCCGTTTTGAACTACAGCTGTTCTTACATACAGCTTGTCAAGTACCTCGTCGCAGAATCTTGCCCCAAAGTCTCCGGGAATTATGCTTCCTATAGGCGGAGTTATATCCATTTCATAAAATCCGAACTTCATAATATACGCCTCCAATAATAATTTACTAAAGTATATAATAAGTGTAAGCTGTGTTTATTGTATCATAAGGGGTATATCATGTAAATAACAATCTGCTGTATAGCAGCATAACTTTCAAGTTATGCTGGGGTCGGGTTATTTCTTGTCATCTGTTGCGGGGTTGTTGATAAGTTTTCCGTCCATGCCAAAGCGTGAACCGTGGCAGGGGCAATCCCATGAGTGTTCTGCTTTGTTGTATTTGAGAGCGCATCCCATATGAGGACAGCGGGGTACGGTAGGGGTAAGAATGTTTTTGAGGGACTCAAAGGCGTTTATTGCAAGCTGGGGATGAAGTATAGTTCTTGACGGGGAGTATATATCTGCATAGTCATTTTTTCTTCCGCATATCAAATCGGTAAGAATTGATGCCGATACCATGGACGATGTCATGCCCCATTTATTAAAGCCTGTTGCTACATATAAATTCGGGGTTGATTTTGAATACCTTCCGATGTAGGGGATTTTGTCAAGGGTCATACAGTCCTGAGTTGCCCATTTTTGTACGGTTTGCGAAGATGGATAATACCTGTGGGCAAATTCCTCAAGCTCTCTCCAATTGCCTCCCTTTTGTCCTGTTCGGTGGCTTCCGCCACCAAGAAGCAGAATATCATTATAGCCTCGAAATGACAGTCCGTCCGATGCTTCATCTACATAAATATCCTTTATTTCCTGTGCGTTTTTAAGGGCAATTACATACGATCTGTGCTGAAACAGCTTAAGGAAATATGCCCCGTGCTTGTTTATGAAAGGGAAGTGGGTTGTTACAATAAAGTTCTTGGCATATATTTTGCCGTTTTGAGTGATTGCATGGTTATCTCTTATTTCCAAAACCCTTGTGTTTTCAAATATTTTAATATCCTTTGCAAGATGATTTATAAATTTTAACGGATGGAATTTTGCCTGATTTTTCACTTCCACAGCGCCCGAAACCGAGAAGGGCAATTCGGTTTCTTTTTTAATCTCTGCCTTACATCCGATTTTGTTGAGGGCATCTGCTTCCTTTTCAATCATTTCGGGGTCGTTTAATGAGTATACATACGAATTGCATAGTTCATAGTCGCAGTCAATCGACTTTGCAAGCTCACCGAATTTTTTTAGTGAGTTCCTCTGGCTCTCAAAATAAAGCCCGGCACATTCAAGTCCGTATCTTTTTATTAGCTTATTGTAAATCAATCCGTGCTGAAATGTTATCTTTGCAGTTGTGTTTTCGGTGACAGAGGAACATATTTTCTCCGCTTCTGCAACTATACAATCCACACCTGCATTTTTCAGCATGTATGCACACAAAATACCGCATATGCCTCCGCCGACAATGAGCACATCCGCAGATATATCTCCCTTAAGAGAATTAAAATTTAACATCTCAAAATCATTTTTCCATATTGAGTTCATACGATAATTCACCTCATTTGTAGTATGGATTATCGGAGAGAAAGAATACAGAAATTTGATTGAAAAAATAGATGCAATAGTTTTTGATGATTAGTTATTAGAAATCATGACGATGTCCAAAATCAATCTTATTTTTTTCAAAAACACATACTATTTCCTCTATAGCTTCAAAGTCGGAATAGGTTTCATTAGTTATTATACTTTGTATTTCATATAGCATATTTATGGCAACGGTATCAGCAATTTGTGATGCATCAATTTCGAAATCCTCTAAATTGTTGTTTATAAAATCAGTTATGTAGCTTTTTAATAATTCCAATTTTATGTTCATGTTTTACTCCTTAAATCAAAAAATGCGTCACCGAAGTGACGCACGAAAAACGCATAACTCCGATTGTTGCGACACAAGTTTTCGACCAATTCCAAGGAATGCGAAAATAGAGCATGCATTTTTACCGAAATAAAAATACACCCTTGGCAATTGGTTAATATTAACTTATGTCGCAAGTAAAGTATAACACATAAAGAAGTAAATTGCAAGAAAAAACTGCCACGAGTGTGACAGTTTGATTTTGATGATGCTTTGTTTATATAAAAGCGATATGTTTATAGTTTATCAGATGTTGTATATTTTTGTTTGGAGCTTGAGGGTTTATCCGGAATGGAAAGTGTTATTAGCTGTTTATCAACCAGGGGTGTTACGTACTTATTAATAACATATGTTTCGGATTTAAAGCTTAAAAATTCGGCAATTTCTTTTCGTGTTCGTGGTGTTTTACAAAATTCAAGTATTAATTCCGAAATATTATTTCCAACATAATTGGTTGAAGTGTTTTTTCTTAAGCAGACAGAAAATACACCTCTTTCGTTATGGAACTCAGGTTCGGGAAGACCCCATTCTTTGAGTTCCCTTCTTACAGTAGGAATACCGGAATATCTATTTTCTGTTAACTTCATAATTTCCAGAGCAGTAGCTAAAACGGGATTTCTTGTATCCGGTTGTACCTTGCCTAATGTATCAATTGTGAGCCTGCCATATAATCCGCCGGGATTTTTGACTTCAAGTCTATCGGAATAGATGGTCAGCTGAATTGGCATCCCTTCTGTGTGAATACTGTAGTCTCTATGAACTAAAGCATTGAGTATTATTTCTCTCAAAGAGTTGAGCGGATATTCAGTTTTGTCTGTTCGTATTCCATTTTCAATAGTTACCTTGGTTCGCATATTATTTTTTACAAATGTCAGTGCACCATTTAGCATCTCGGGAATAGTTCCCTCAAT
>JAZSFO010000020.1:0-7830 GCA_045532255.1 Clostridia bacterium
ACAGATTGATGCTGTGCTTGGCGAACCCTCAACCTACAAGGGTGCAAAGGGTCATACAGACAGCGACGGAAATCCCAATCTTCTCTATCCTGAGCTTTGGTACAAGGCAGACGGAGAGTGGAAGATATTTGAACCCGAAAAGGTTGCAATTACACAGGATACAGATGTATATCTCCTTAGAAGATATATAAGCTTAAAGTATACAACAGATCTTGAAGTTAAGGGTATCGACATTCCCGACTTTGTTGTTACTGTTCCCTATGATTCCAATACATATATAGGCGAAACAGTTCTGGATGGTCTTACTGCAGTAAGAAACACAATATCCAACATGCTTGATATGCTTGAAATACAGGGAGTGGATGTATATCAGATAGCTCTCGATAAGCTTGCAGGACTTAAGCTCATTGACGAAAACGGCAATATTCTCAATATTGAAGTTAAAATACCTCTCCACAAGCTTATAAGCGAAGCACTCATTACATCTACAATAGATAAATATGTAGAAAACAACCTAAACAACGAAGAATTTATTGTAAGCATCCTCAAGAATGACGCTGTAGTTAACATGCTTCTTGAAGACGATGGCATCAAGATGAGTGTTCTCAGCGATGAGTCCAAGCTCAACACCTTCCTTACAGATGCAAAGATTAAGGAAATGATGGGCAAGCAGAACATTGTTGATATCATCTTAAAGGACGAAGGCTTCAAGGCATCATTTATAAACAGCGATGCAACCTTTGAGTATATTATCAGTGACCTTCAGGAGCTGCTTGATATAGAAAAGCATCCCGACTATCACGACATGATTATCGATGCATGCGTTCAGTATGTTATAGATGTATACTTTGAAGAAACTAAAACATCCGTGTACCTCTTTAACTATATTAACGACGTCCTTAACGGCGATGCTTTCATCACAGAGCTTGAGAAAAGGATTGAAGAAAACCCCGACCTTAAGGATCTCTTCAAGGAAGAGGTAATGGCTAGAATAAAGGCTGTTACAGATCCCAAAAATGCAGAACTTAAGAAAGAGATCTATAAGGAAATCCGTGACAGCCAGACAATCCAGAAGGCAATTATAAGAGCTGTTAAGAGCAATACCGAAATTATGGATACTCTTAAGGCTGATATAAAAGCAGACCTTTTGAGCGCAAATTCCTCTTACAAGGGTACAGTTATAAGTGCAATAAGAGCGGAATTTGACAAAACAGGCTCTACACTAAAAGCTTCCATCATCGAAGAGGTTATGACAGATTATAATTCATCGACCTCTACCTTTAAGGATGATATAATTGCAACTGTTACTGCAGAGCTTAATGATAAGAATTCCGAAATCAGAAAGTCCGTGCTTGACGAAATCAAGAGCGGAACAGGAGATATATCCGATAAGGTTAAGGACTATGTGAAGAGCAGCGATGATTATAAGGATAAAATCAAGGATTCTGCAAAAACTTGGCTTCTCGATATTGACGAAGAAAATCGTGAATATAAAAACATTGGAACTGTAAAAGATAAAATAAAATCTGCCGTAAAGAAAAACAGAAATGCACTTATTAAGGCAATCATCAACAGCGGATATGTAACAGGACCTGATGCAGAGACTGAAGCAGAGATTGTTGCAGAGGAGTATCTTAAAGAAACTGATGCTGTATTGATAGCAGATGTAAACGGATGGATAGACACATATTTTGTTGATGATGGCAATGTAGCATCTCTCATTGACACCAATTATAATGACGTGTATGATAGCATCTATGCAGATATATTTGACGATGCATATGAGACATACATCAAAGAGGGAAGCAACCTTGTTGATGCGTTTGACAAATACATTTCCGACTCTAATAACCTTACCACTGCAATCGACCTCTATGTGGCAAATGATGCAAATCTCGAAAAAGCAGTAGATAAGTATATAGCAAACGATGCAAACCTCTTGTCTGCAGTTAACACATATATTGCAGATGGTACAAAGCTTGACGAAATATTCGGCATATACACAGCAGATGTTGATGTGGAAGTTGATGGAAAGATCGAAAAGGACATCAACCCCAACCTCTTGAGTGTGTTTGATGCTTACATTGATACTGATGAAAATCTCGACAAGGCATTTAACGAGTTTACATCACACGAAACCGAATTTGAAAACTTCTATGATGACAACCTCGGTGTAAATGCACCCGACAATGAGCTCTTCAATATGCTCTTTGAGAACTACTATGAGGGTCATGTTCACGATGTTGCAAAGGAAGCATATGATAACCCCAATCTGCATGACATCGTTATGGATTATGTACATGACTACACCGAAGAACTCGTGGTAGAGTATGCAAATGGAACACTTGTTGAGAACAATCACGGAGATCTCGCTGGCGAAATTGATAACCTCATGCACAACGACTTCCCTGATGAAATCAGAAGACAGTACTTTGAGGAAGGCTCAACAATCAAGACAATGGTTGATGAAATCATCGAAACCGAGGGTAAAACTGTTATAGCTAAGTATGTTGCAGGCACACTCGATGATGCTACAACAAGCTTTATCGAGACAGAGAGTGACAAGCAGATCAGGGCACTCATAAAGCAGTATACAGAGGGTACAATTTCTGCAGATAAGAAAGAGCTTATTGATAACGAAATCAATGCATATATCAAGGAGCTTATAGACGATTACATCTCAGGTGAAGACAGAGCGACACTTGGAAGCCTTATCCCCACATATGCCAAGGATGCAGTGGATGCACTTAAGGATACACCTGAATTCAAGAACACCATAGCAGACTTTACATCAGGAAACGGTGTGAGAGTAAACGAAGGCAATGTAATGTTCATCGATATCCTTGCGGACCTTCTTGGTGATTACAGCTATGACAAGATTAAGGCAGAGCTTCTTCCCGAAAGAGTAGCAAAGATTGCAGATATAGTAGGCGATGATGTCATTGCCAAGTATGTAAATGCACTCTTTGACGATTTCGTAGGCGGTATGCAGTCCGCGGTAGATAATGTTAATGCTAACAAGGATAAAGAATATACATTCTCTACCACACCTTCCGTAATACTCGAGTACATGCAGGACTTTGTAGTAAATTACTTTGACAAGCTTTATTCCAAGATGAGAAATAAGGTATATGAAAAGGCAGATGCTATCCGCCTTAACGAGAATACTTATGCAAAACAGCTTCTGGACTACAACTGGCTCTCGCTCTACTTTGATGAGGGTGATCCCAAGGATGCTATGAGAAGCGGATATAAGCTCAAGGATAAAATCATAGACTACTATGACGAAGCACTTAAGCAGGTAATTCTTCTCCACGATGCAATCACATGGTACGGCACAAGAGACGATATGTCAATAGAGCAGAAGCTGGATGCACTATCTGTGCTCATCGGCAACTTTGCTAACAAAGCAAATAATATTATTATGAACTATATCGATAACGGTGAGCTTCCCAAGGGTTATACCAAGGACGAAGTCATCTCCAAAATCGAGGGTCTCTACGAAACATTGGTAGGCAAGGTTTCTCAGCTTGGCAAGATAGAAGACCTCTATGAGTCTAAGGAAGAAACTATCAATTCCCTGATAGACAAGGCAATAAGCCTCTACAGAGAATACGGAGACAGAGACTACAGAGATGTTATAGACCTTGCAGGTATGAGCATTTATGCAAACGGCATTGCACATCCCATCTATGATATAATACTCGAATCAGGTGTGGAAGTGTTTGACATTGATGACCTCGCTACAGCAATATTTGAGTCCGGTAACTATCATGGCGTATCCAAGATAGAAAGTGCACTTGCAAAAATCAAGTCTAAGATGGAGCAGTATAGTTATACACCTACAGCAAATGATACCGCGAGATATGTAAGAAATGCATATAAGGCATCTGTAGGACCCAAGACAATCAAGGGCAAGACAACAGGAACTCATACAGCAGAGCTCCAGAGATACCTGAGCTATATAAACTAATAATATGACCTGTTAAAAAAGATGGGGGTTGTAAAAAAAGTTTTTACAACCCCTTCTTGCAACCTTTTGCTTTTCAAAATAGTATTATATATAGAAGGAATTTTATTTATAATACAGGAAAGGATGTATAAAATGAAAAAAATCATATCACTTATCGCATGGGTATTGATACTTGTATTTTCGCTGGGGCTCTCCTGCGGTGCAGAAACTGTCAAAATGACAGATGTTGATTATGAGTCTGAGCTTGGCAAGAGTATAGACAAGCTTGTTTCAGCAGGAGTTATAAACGGTATTCCCGAGCTTGACGGCACATTTACATACCGCAGTAATAACCCCATAACAAGAGCAGAATTCTGCAAGATGGTAAACAAAACCTTTGGTTACAATATGACCGCAGACAATATCTTTTCGGATGTAAATCCGAATCAGTGGTATTATCTCGATGTTCTTACAGCTATTAAGTATGGATATATCCAGGGCTACGGAGACGGAACCTTTGGCGGTGAGGACACTATAACAAGAGAGCAGGTTTGCGTTATTCTCGACAGAATAGTTGGGAAGACAACCGACAAAGAGGTTGTAATTTCCGATACGGTTTCTTCATGGGCAGAAAAGGCGGTAAAGAACATAATCGGACTCGGTTATATGCCTCTCGAAGAGGGCAATACCTTCCGTGCTATGCAGAATATGACAAGAGGAGAGCACGCTCTTACACTTGACGATTTTGTTACAGTTACAAACAAGGAAGAGACAAAAACAGAGGATAAGAAAGAAGAAAATAAAACTCAGACAGGAAGCACAAATACAGGCGGTATAACCATAGGCGGTTCAAGCTCTGGTAGTTCAAGCTCAGGCGGTTCAAGCTCAAGCGACCCTGACCCCGTTGTTCCCCCCACACCCCAGACAGACCCTGCGGTTGAAGCCGTAATCAAGGCAATATCAGAAATCGGCACAGTTACACTCGATAAGAAGACGGCTGTAGAAGAAGCAAGACAGGCATATAATGCACTTGATGACACACAGAAATCAAAGGTTACAAATGTTTCGACCCTTACTTCTGCAGAGACTGCAATAGCAGATTTGGAAAAGGTACAGGAAGTAATTGACCTTATCGAAGCTATCGGAGAAATTACTTTGAACGAACCAGAAGATAAGGAAGATGCGGTAAAGGAAGCAAGAAAAGCATATAAAGAACTTGAGACACAGGCACAACGAGGCAAGGTGACAAATTACAATCTTTTGCTTGATGCAGAGGAAGTGGTCAAAGCAAATAAAATCTATAGTGATTTCAAGCTCATTATAACAGATATTACAGACAAGAGGGAACAGGGTGTTATCAGAATACAGGAGGATGGCGGAATATTCGTTCTATATGATGAAAACGGATATGAAGTAAAGGGCGGTCCTATACTTCAAATGCTTCTTGAAGCATCCGTGAATATACTTCCCAAAAAGGACGAGGGATTTGTGATAACATCTGAATATGTAAGAGATACATATTCAGATGAGATAGATATGATGAAGCTTGTACTCGACAGTATGTCAGAGGAGGAAAGAAAGGCATTTGAGCATCAGATAGGATTTTTGAATTCAGGCGTTATAATGAGCCTCATTGACCTCTTTGATGTTAATATAAATTATTGATATTAATAAAAATCCCCGAAGAAATTATGATATAATTATAACTTCCTCGGGGATTTTTGATTTTACACAACAAATTTTAATATGGTGTTTGACAAGCCTGTTTAATATGTGATACAATTATTATAATATATAGATGATTGTAAAAGTGTTCAAATGCCATTCGGGGATGAGCCCCGTCCCCATAAATGGCACACTTTTACAATCAGCTAGTAATATACTTCGAGGTGCGATATGAAAAAACACGGACTATTAAGAAACAGAATTATACTGGCTTTAGATATATTCGGCATAGCCATGCTGTATATGTTCAGTATCATATTTATGTTCGGCATGAAGCAAGGAACTGTCAATTTTATGAAGTTCATACCTGTCGAACTGGCAATAACCATCTCGTTCTGCTTTGTTTTCTATGTTGCCAATATTTACAGAGTACTCTGGACATATGCAGGTGCAAGGGATTATATAAGACTTTCCATGTCGGTAGTTATTGCATTATGTGCATCAATTGTCACAACTCTTGCGGTACGGTACATAAGAGCTGATTTGTATTCGGCAAACACCAGAGATGTTTTCAGACTTGGCGCTCTCACCTCGATGTTTTTTGGTGTGTATGCAGTATTTATCCGTATGGTTATAAGGGTTATAACCAGAGTTCCCTCATACCATGAACAGGCTGTAGACCCCGATGCCAAAAAGGTGCTCATTGTCGGTGCAGGCTCTGCCGCATCAATACTTGTAAGGGACATTCCCCATAACAGCAAGCTCAACTTCCATATAATAGGCTTTGTAGATGACGACTCGTCAAAGATTTCTGCAACCTTGGGCGGTTATCCTGTACTCGGAAACAGATACGATATACCAAATCTCTGCAAGAAGCATATGATTGATGAAATACTTCTGGCAATGCCGTCTGCGTGTGCAACGGACAAGAATGAAATTGTGGAAATATGCAGCAAAACAAAGGCTAAAATTAAGTTTGTTCCTGCAGTCGATCAGGCGATTTCCCGAGACGGCGGAATAGGAAAAATCCGTAATGTGCAGATAGAGGATTTGCTTGACAGACAGCCGATAATCCTTGACAATGACGAAATATCCGCATACATAGAGGACAAGGTTGTTATGGTTACGGGCGGAGGAGGTTCAATCGGCTCGGAGCTTTGCAGACAGATAATGAAGTATAACCCCCGAAACCTCGTTATTGTGGATATCTACGAGAATAATGCCTATGATCTCCAGATGGAGCTAAACAGACATTATCCCGAAAACTGTCCCACAGTGCTTATCGCCTCGGTGAGAGACAAGGCACGCCTTGAGGCGATATTTGAGGAGTACAAGCCGTACATCGTATTTCATGCGGCGGCACATAAGCATGTTCCCCTTATGGAGCAAAGTCCTACCGAAGCAATAAAGAATAATGTTTTCGGCACTCTCAATGTCGCTGAGTGTGCGGACAAGTTCGGTGCCCGAAGATTTGTTATGATTTCCACAGACAAGGCGGTTAATCCCACAAACATAATGGGAGCGACCAAGCGTATGTGCGAAATGGTTGTTCAGGCAATGCAGAAGATAAGCTCTACCGAGTTTGTTGCCGTGCGTTTCGGCAATGTTCTGGGTTCTAACGGAAGTGTAATTCCGCTTTTCAAGAAGCAGATAGAAGAGGGCGGACCCGTTACGGTAACACACAAGGATATCACAAGATTTTTTATGACTATTCCCGAGGCGGCACAGCTTGTTATTCAAGCGGGATCTATGGCTAAAGAGGGTCAGCTGTTCGTGCTCGATATGGGCAAGCCCATCAAGATATATGATCTTGCGGTCAATATGATCAAGCTTAGCGGACTTGTTCCCGACGATGACATAAAGATCGAGGAGATCGGACTTCGCCCCGGAGAAAAGCTTTTCGAGGAGTTGCTTATAAAAACGGAAACCCTTGAAAAGACGGACAATGATATGATATTTGTAGAAACCGACACTCCGTTTACAAGAGAAGAGGTCGACGAAAAGATAGCGATATTGCTTGAGGCGGTCGATTCTTCCATGAACGATCTGACGGCTACCGCGGTTGTGGATGCTATGAAGGGGGTAGTTCCTACCTACCATGATCCCGAAGAAGTAAATCAAAATGCCGAAACGACTGAGGAGATGAAAGAGGCAGAAGAGGTTTAAAAAAAGTGTTCGCTCTATGAGCGAACACTTTTCGCTTTTATGGTAGG
>JAZSFO010000056.1:0-7636 GCA_045532255.1 Clostridia bacterium
CTGGTGATCTTCGTCATTATCGGCGTCATCATTCTGGCAACCAAGCTCGTGAACTACCTGTTCTCCGAGTGAGATAACCAATAACGAAACAGCACGCAGGGTGAAAACCCTGCGTGCTGTGTTTTGCGTGGGCTGAAATAAACCCTCATACGCCGCAGCGTATTTCATAGCGTCAGCTATTTCATATGCGACAGCATATTTCACAAATCCCGTAAGGGATTTATTTCATTGAAAAAAGCACTTCCGAAGAAGTGCTTTTTTCTGGTGCACCATCACGCACTCGAACCCGAGACACCCTGATTAAGACTCAGGTGCTCTACCAACTCAGCTAATGGTGCGAACCAATCAACATTGACTATTATACACACCTTAACAGTATTTGTCAAGAGTTTTTTTCAAAAAAAGGAGAAAAAAATGCATTTTTTTGGAATAGTATGTGAATTCAACCCTTTTCATAGGGGTCACAAGTATCTTATAGAGCAAACAAAGCTCAATACATCATGCGACGGTATAGTTTGTGCCATGAGCGGTTCTGTTGTTCAGCGGGGCGACATTGCGATATACGACAAGTGGACAAGAGCAAAGGCCGCAATAGAAAATGGTGCGGATCTGGTTGTTGAAATCCCCTCCTGCTATGTTCTCCAATCTGCAGAAATTTATGCAAAGGGAGCTGTAAGTATACTTAGCGGTATGGGAGCATGTGGTATATCCTTTGGAAGCGAATGTACCGATACTGAGCTTCTTACATCAATGGCAAGACTAAAGGCAAATGAAACTGACGAGTACAAAGCCGCACTTACAGAGGCTTTGTCTGAGGGTATGGGATATCCTGCCGCATGCGAAAGGGCAAGCCAAGCGGTTCTCGGAAATCTTCCTGAGGAAGTCTTTTCCCCAAATGCAACACTTGGTATATCCTACATGGCAAATGCAATGAAAATAAATCCCAACCTCAAATTCAATATCGTAAAACGAATAGGAAGCTATCACGATACCGAGGATACGGGAGAGTTTGCATCAGCATCCTCAATAAGAAAGAGAATTCTCTCGGGCGATATAAACACAGATGACCTTCTTTGCAAGAGCGAGGATATATATAATATAAATAGTATTTCGGATTTTATTATAGGATTTTTCCGAACGGCAAACGAGGACAGACTTTCGGGCATATGCGGTATGGAAGAGGGGCTTTCTTCAAGGCTTATAAATGCAAGCAAGAAATGTGTAAATCTTGATGAATTTGTAAATGCCTGTGTATCAAAAAGATACACAAGACACCGAATACGAAGAGTGATACTCTGCTCCGTATTGGGAATATACGAAACTCCCCCTCCGTCATATATCAGGGTACTTGCACTTAATTCCAAGGGAGCATCGATACTAAAAAAGGTAAAACAGACCTCAGATATGGAAATAATAACAAAGACAGGAAACGCAAAACAGACATCTATGCTCAAGCAGGACATAATGGCAACCGATATTGCCGCTCTGTGCCTGAAAAAGAAAGCATCTATGGACTATTTTACATCACCTGTTATAATATGAAAGGACTTACATGAATGAACGCAGCTTTTGTAGGCAAATATGAAGACATCAAAATTTACTCAAAAATATTTAAGTCGGCATATGAGGGTCAAACAGATAAGATAAAAATATGCGGTGTGCTTTCCACCGCACTCGAAAACACAACAGCCCTTGCAATAGAGCTTAATGCCAAGGCATACCTTAGCCTTAATGACCTTATCAAAGAATGTGATATAATTTTTGCATGTTACTCATCTGCTTCTCTGGATAGCTTTGTAAGTAAGCTCAGAAGCATCAGGGTAAGAAACAAAATACTCTGCCACTTCTGCCCGTCGCACAGCTCCAGCGATATAGAAACAAGTATAACCAATACATGCTACGCGGTAACCTTTCCGTATACGGCATTTCCTGAGGCAGAAAAAACACAGAGAACCGTTCTTTTTGAGGGCGGAGGCAAAAACCGTGAGGAATTCGAAGAAATAATAAAATTCGGTTTTCCAAACGCCGTTTTTTCAAACCACAACACAAGAATGATGTGCCGTATGGCAATGAGGGTTCTTGACACTTACATGAAGATGTGTATAAGGCTCTCTAAATATATTTTCACCCGTGCAGGCATTTATGACAAAAATCAGTTTGATGCTATGGCAAAGAAAAGCCTTTTCGAAGAACTGTCAAAGGAATGTGAACCTGAACCAATCGAAGCATCAGCCGTCAAATGCTGTATGGAAGGTCTTAAGGGTGATAATCACCCCTATTTAGCCGACTATATCAAAACAAACGAGAAATTTTTACAGAAAGAGGGGTATACATATGATAAATAAACTTTATATTTACACTTCGAACTGTCTTGACCCACATAAAAATCTGGCAACAGAAAAATATATTATGGATAATGTGGATGCTGACAGCATGGTTTTGTATCTGTGGCAAAACCAGAACACCATTGTAATCGGCAGAAACCAAAACCCATGGCTTGAGTGTCGGTGTGAGCTTATGAAGTCCGAGAATGTCAGCCTTGCAAGAAGACTCTCGGGAGGCGGTGCGGTATTTCATGACATAGGAAATCTTAACTTTACATTTATATTAAACACTGCCGACTATGACATAGAAAGACAAATGAGTATAATTTCCTCTGCGTGCCGTATGGCAGGTATCGAAACAGAGCTTTCGGGCAGAAACGATATACTTGCAGAGGGAAGAAAATTTTCGGGAAATGCATTTTATAACTCTCAGGGGAAATCCTATCACCACGGAACAATACTTATAAATGCTGATACAAACAAAATGTCAAGATATCTCTCACCCCCAAAGGCAAAGTTTGAATCAAAGGGTGTTAAATCAGTAAAGTCCCGCGTGATAAACCTATGCGAGCTGTCGCCCGAGCTGACTGTGGATAAAATGAAAAAGCATATGATATCCGCAGCGGAGGAGGTTTTGTCTCTGCCTTCCGCAGAGCTTGAAATACTCCAATGTGACGAAATAAATACCCTCGCAAAGCTCTATGGAAGCTGGGATTATCTGTACGGCAAAAGTGTGCCCTTTTCCATAAAATGCGACGGAAGTTTCGGATGGGGTAATGTACAGGTAGCCCTTGATGTTAAAAACGGCATAATAAAAAATGCAGAAATTTATACAGATTCTATGGATTGGACGATTTCCGAAAAAGCAGCAGCATGCCTTATGGAATGTCCTCTCGATGCACAGAAAATACACTCTGCCCTGCTTGAGTCTCTTGGAAATACTGAAGCTGAGGACCTTAGCGGACTTATAAGGGAAAAGTGCATCTAATCTTGACACCTGTCAAAATGAGTGGTAGAATATATTGAGTTATTAAATTGGAGGTAAATACAACAATGAGCGAAGAATGTACACATGATTGCAGCAGTTGCTCTCAGGATTGCGGTTCAAGAGACAAGCAGAGCTTCCGTGCAGAGCTTAATCCTGCAAGCAGCGTAAAAAAAGTAATTGGCGTAGTAAGCGGAAAAGGCGGCGTGGGCAAATCCATGATAACCTCCATGCTTTCCGTACTTATGCAGAGAAAAGGATTTAATACAGCTATACTTGATGCGGATATTACAGGTCCGTCTATCCCTAAGGCATTTGGCATAAACTCAAAGGCATTTGCTGACGAAAGAGGTCTTGTGCCTGTTCCCACCAAAACGGGAATTGATGTAATGAGTATAAACTTACTTCTGGAAAACGATACCGACCCTGTAGTATGGAGAGGTCCCGTTATAGGCGGTACAGTTAAGCAGTTCTGGACAGATGTAGTATGGGAAGATGTGGACTTTATGTTTGTGGATATGCCCCCGGGAACAGGAGATGTACCGCTTACGGTATTCCAATCCCTGCCCGTTGACGGAATAGTTATTGTAACTTCTCCGCAGGAGCTTGTATCCATGATAGTTGCCAAGGCTGTCAAGATGGCACAGATGATGAATATACCCATTCTCGGTATTGTAGAAAACATGTCATACTTTGTATGTGACAGCTGTCAGAAGAAACACTACATTTACGGCGAGAGCCATATAGACGAGGTTGCGGCAAGCCACGGTGTAGACACAATAGCCCAGATTCCTATGGACAAGAAGCTCTCGGGCGGTGCAGATGCCGGTCTTATTGAGCTTTTTGAAGGACCTTGGCTTGACGAGCTTGCAAACAAGATAGAGAATTTGTGAAATTATGAATAAGACAAACGCAATGCGAATGCTCGATAGAGCGAAAATAGAATATACGGCTCTGGAATATTCCTACGACGACAACGACCTGAGCGGTACAACAATAGCAAATTCCGTAGGTCTTGAGTGCCGTATTGTATACAAGACCCTTGTTGCAAAGGGTGACAAAACAGGTCCTCTTGTTATGTGCATACCTGTAGATAAGGAGATAGACCTAAAAAAAGCGGCAACAGTCACAGGCAACAAGAAAATAGAAATGGTTCATGTAAAGGACCTTCTTGGTCTTACAGGCTATATAAGAGGCGGTTGCTCGCCTGTGGGCATGAAGAAGAAATTTGCCACATATATCGACAAGGACTGTCTTAATATCGATAAACTTACTGTAAGTGCTGGTGTAAAGGGCTGTCAGCTTGTTATTGACAGACAGGCTCTTATAGATTATCTCGAGGCAAAAACAGAAGATATTACAATTTAAAATTATTACGGGCGACCGCCATGGTCGCCCGTATGTTTTTTAATCCAGTTCCGCCATTCCCATATAAAGCTCATAGTATCTTCCCTTTTGGTCAAGAAGTTCATTGTGAGTTCCGCGTTCTATTATAACGCCGTCCTCAAGCACCATGATTGCATCTGCATTTCGTATGGTAGACAGTCTGTGTGCTATTATGAATGTAGTTCTGTCCTTCATAAGTCTGTCCATGCCGTGCTCTATATGTCTTTCTGTCCTTGTATCTACTGAGCTTGTCGCTTCGTCAAGAACGAGAATCGGGGCATGGGATATTGCCGCACGGGCAATGTTTATAAGCTGTCTCTGCCCCTGACTTAAGTTTGCACCGTCACCTGTGAGCATTGTATTATAGCCGTCGGGAAGTCTCATAATAAATGAGTGTGCACTTGCCGTCTTTGCGGCTTCTATAACCTCTTCGTCTGTTGCGTCAAGTCTGCCGTAGCGGATATTCTCCATTACAGTTCCCGTAAACAGATGGGTGTCCTGAAGAACCATCGCAATATTCTTTCTTAAGAATTCCTTGTTGTACTCTCTTATATCCACACTGTCTGCCTTTATACTTCCGCTGTCTATGTCATAAAATCGGTTTACGAGGTTTGTGACCGTTGTTTTTCCTGCTCCCGTAGAGCCTACAAAGGCTATCTTCTGTCCTTTTTTTGCCTTTAGAGTTATGTCCTTAAGGATTGTACGGTCCTTGGTATAGCCAAAGAAGACATTTTCCATTTCTACATCGCCGTTTATTATTACATCCGATATCTTGCCCTCGGCATCCTCTTCAGTCTCTTTGTCCATTACAGCGAAAACTCTCTCTGCACCTGCGAGTGCAGAAAATATATTTGTAACCTGCATTGATATTTCATTTATTGGTCTGGAGAACTGTCTGGAATAGTTTACAAAAACCGCAACACCGCCTATGTCAAATTTCCCTGCAAGGCAGAGAGCACCGCCGACTGCCGCGGTAAGTGCATAGTTAATCTGACTTAGGTTACCCATAAGCGGACCCATCACTCCGCCTGCAAACTGTGCTTTGATTTGCTTGGCTTTGAGGTCGTCATTAAGCAGGGCAAAGTCCTCGGCGGCTTGATTTTCTCTGCAAAAGACCTTGACTACCTTTTGACCCGTTACAATTTCTTCTACATATCCGTTGAGTGCACCAAGTGCCGCCTGCTGCGCGGAAAAATACTTTCTGCTTCTTTTTGATATTGCGCCTGCTACCTTTGCAAAAACAGGTATCATAAGAAGTGTAACCAACGACAGCCATACATTGGTATAGAGCATAAGAGCGAGTGTACCGACTATTGTCATAATGCCCTGGAACAAGTGTATTATGGTGTGGTTAAGCATCTCTCCTATTGTATCAACATCGTTTGTATATCTGCTCATAAGCTCACCGTACGAATTCTTGTCAAAGAAGCTTACGGGGAGCTTTTGCATATGTGTAAAAAGGTCGCTTCGTATACGGCAAATTGCATTTTGCGATATGTTTATCATAAGCCTTGACTGTATATATGACGATACCACTCCCACAAGGTATACAAGACCCATTATACCAAGTGCAAGAGCAAACATACCCATTCTGTATATGCCGTCTGCCGGCTCTATGAATTTATTGATTATGGGTCTTAGCATATACGCACCCGCAAGTGATGATATACTGCTTGCAAGCACACACGCAAATGCAATAAGGAGCTTGTGTCTGTCTCCCGAAAGATAAGAAAGTATCCTCTTTACTGCGGGCATAACATTCTTGGGCTTGCCCGTCTTCATCGCCATACCTCTGCCCCGTCCACCTCCGGGACCCCTTGGCGGAGATGCGATTTTGCCCGAGGCGCTGTATCTCTCTACAAGTCTTCTGAGTTTTTCTTCTCTTGTCATGATTACGCCTCCTTTTCCATCTGAGAATAATATATATCTCTGTACTCTTCGCTTGTTTCCATGAGGAAAGAATGGCTTCCCTGTGCAACTATACAGCCATCATCTATTACTACAATCTTATCCGACTCAATGACAGAGCTTATTCTCTGTGCAATTATAATCTTGGTTGTGTCCTTTAGTTCTGTGGTGAGGGTGTGTCGGATTTTTGCTTCTGTCGCAGTATCCAGGGCACTTGTGCTGTCGTCAAGAATAAGTATCTTGGGCTTTTTGATAAGTGCCCTTGCAATACAGAGTCTCTGCTTTTGTCCGCCCGACACATTGACACCGCCCTGACCGAGTTCTCTGTCATATCCCTCGGGGTTTGCAGTTACAAAGCCATGTGCCTGAGCATGATTTGAGCTTTCCTCTATTTCCTCTACCAAAGCATCCTCACTTCCCCACCTTAAGTTTTCCATTATGGTTCCTGAGAAGAGGACATTTTTCTGCAGTACCATTCCGACTGCATCACGAAGATTTTTAAGACTATAATCCCTTACATCTGTTCCGTCGATTTCAACACTTCCACCGCTTACATCATAGAGCCTCGGGATAAGCTGTACGAGACTTGTTTTGCCCGAGCCCGTAGCACCCAGAATTCCAACGGTCTGCCCCGGTTCTATAACAAGGTTTATATCAGAAAGGACATTTTGTGAATTTGTGTCCTTATACTTAAATGATACATTCTTAAATTCAATCCTGCCGTCCTTTATAACCAATTCCTTGTCTCTGGCATCGGCATCGTCTATATCGGACTTAGTATCCAGAACCTCTGCAATTCGCCTTGACGACGCAAGTGCTCTTGAGGCATGAAGTATTATCATAGAAAGCATCATAAGAGACATAAGTATCTGAGTTATGTATGTTGTAAATGCAATAAGGTCGCCTACCAGCATACCGCCTTTTATTACAAATCCACCCCCAAACCATACTACCGAAAGTGTGGTGATATTCATAATAAGTGTCATAAGTGGCATTGTGTATATCATAATACGCATGGCACGGATACTGTTGT
>JAZSFO010000008.1:0-46405 GCA_045532255.1 Clostridia bacterium
TTTTCGCAAACAGGTGTTACAAAATCAAAGAGAGGTACATATTCTTTGTATTCAAGGTCCGCACCCTTAAAACTTTCCAGAATTTCATATGCAGGTGTGTCATCTTTTGCAAGTTTTCCGAGAACCTTGTCAAGAAGGGCATTTGCCATATAATATGTGTAACCGTCAACTGCCTTTACCTTGCAGTAATCATCATCGGGATTAACACACAGTGCCACATTGGAGGGAAGTGTCCAAGGGGTAGTTGTCCATGCAAGGAAGTACGCATCTTCGCCTACAACCTTAAATCTTACAACCGCTGAGCGTTCCTTAACATTCTTATAGCCCTGTGCAACCTCGTGGGAAGAAAGGGGAGTTCCGCAACGGGGACAGTAGGGAACAATTTTGAATCCCTTGTAAAGAAGACCTTTTTCCCATATCTGTTTGAGTGCCCACCACTCCGACTCTATGAAGTCATTGTGGTATGTAACATAGGGGTCGTCCATGTCTGCCCAGAAGCCGACTGTGGAGGAAAAGTCCTCCCACATGCCCTTATATTTCCATACACTTTCCTTACAGTGCTTTATAAAAGGCTCAAGACCGTATTCCTCTATCTGTTCCTTGCCGTCAAGACCGAGTAGCTTTTCTACCTCAAGCTCAACGGGGAGACCGTGAGTATCCCAACCTGCTTTTCTGGGTACCTTGTAGCCCTTCATGGTGCGGTATCTGGGTATCATGTCCTTTATAACTCTGGTAAGTACATGTCCTATATGGGGTTTTCCGTTAGCGGTAGGGGGTCCGTCATAGAATGAGTATGTTTCTCCTTCCGAGCGGGAATCAATGGACTTTTTGAATATATCATTGTCCTTCCAGAACTGTTCGATAATCTTTTCTCTTTGAACAAAGTTAAGATTATTGTCAACTTTGTTATACATATGAATATCCTCCGTTCATATCTGCCGTTTTTTAACTTATATATTATACTACCAAATGAATATATTGTCAAGATTTATGCACAGCATATTTACTCAAATTATCTGTCTTGACGAAGAGATTTTTTGGTGTTAAACTTATTATTGTCTTTTGAGTTTTTATGTAGCACTCTCACACTTGGCAGATAAAGAGCAATATTTTTGCAAAAGGGGAAAAATATGACAACAATCACACCTAACTATTATAAAGATTTCCGTTGTACAGCAGACAAATGCACCCGAAGCTGTTGTATAGGCTGGGAGATAGATATAGACGAAAATACAATGGAGTTTTATAATTCTCTGTGTGGTGAAACAGGAGAGCTTGTGAGGTCATGCATATCTTATGACGGACAGCCTCACTTTGAACTCAAAGCCGATGAACGCTGTCCGCTTCTTAAGGATAACGGTCTTTGCACCCTTATATGCGAGCTTGGTGAGGGAGCACTTTGTGAAATATGCAGTGAGCACCCGAGGTTTCATAATTATTATACATATGCGGAGGAAACAGGTCTTGGCATGTGTTGCGAAGAAGCGGCACGCCTTATCCTGACATCAAAAGAAAAATTTACCCTCGTGACCTCGGACGGAAAAATTCCTGAATTTACCATAGAAGAACAGTCAGTGCTGTCCTTAAGGCAAAAAGCTATAGACATAATGACAAACCGTGGCGAAGATATATCAATCAGAATGGAAAAATTAAAAAATCTCTGGGGGGGAGAAATGCCCTATAGAGACATATGCAGCTGGAGTGAATTTTACCTTGGTCTCGAAAGACTGGATAGTAATTGGACAGAGCTTGTTGTCGGTTTGGGACAGACGGATATGGATATAGAAGACTTTTCGGGATATGACGAAGAAACAGAGCTTGCACTCGAACAGCTTGCGCTTTATTTTCTATATAGGCATATTACGGCTTCTTGTGATGGGGTGTATGACAGAATAGGTTTTGCCTATGTAAGCTGTGCCTTTATATCTGCCATATATAAAGCATCGGGGTGCAAAGGGATAAAAGACCTTATTGATATTGCAGTAATGTATTCTGCAGAAATAGAATATTCGGACTCAAATCCTGATTTGATTATGGATTTAATTAGTTAAAAAAGCATCGACAATGCCGATGCTTTTTTATGGAGCTGGTGATCGGACTTGAACCGACGATCTGCTGATTACGAATCAGCTGCTCTACCGACTGAGCCACACCAGCGAACACCAATAATTATACACAAAAAAATCCATATAGTCAAGTACAAGAAGCCAAAAAATATTTCTCTTTACAATTATATCACAAAAACTGATATTGATTGACAAATAGTTCTTTTGAGTAGTACAATTAAGAAAAAAGTATGGAGGTACATATGAAAAAGCTAGTTTCTATTATACTTATACTCGGCATCGTTGTTTGTGCAGGCTGCGGCAAAAAGGAAGTTACCGAAAACCCTGATTCAAAGCCTGCGGTTACCAAGCCCAAGGAACCAGAGGTAAAGAAGGACGACTTTGTACTGATGATGGAAAAGGACACAAGACCTATTGCAGTTATGATTGATAATGACGGCGAGTCATCGAGACCGCAAATTGGACTTGAGGATGCCTATATGCTGTATGAGATTATAGTTGAGGGCGGAGCAAGCCGTATTATGGCATTGTTTAAGGATGCGTCAAAAATAGAAAAAGTCGGACCCGTGCGTTCCTCCAGACATTATTTTCTGGATTATGCTCTTGAGCATGATGCAATATACTGCCATGCGGGATGGAGCCCCAGAGCACAGGCGGATATATCCTCGCTCGGCGTAAATAATATCAACGGAATTTTGGGTAATGACGGCTCAAATTTCTACAGAGATTATACATATGACAAATCATGGCACAACCTTTATACAGACTTAAACAAGGTATATGAGTACGGTACAGAGAAGAAGAATTACCGCTCAAAAACAGAAAAAACACACACCGCATACAACGATAACGATACAGATGTTAAGGATGGAACGAGCGCAACAGAAATCGTACTTCCGTATTCTACAATGTACAAGGTTACATATAAATATAATCCCGAAACAAAAACCTATACCCGTTATATAGGCTCAAGGGAGCATATGTCACAGACAGGTAATGCACTTACTGCAAAGAACATAATAATTTATTCAATAAGAAATTTTGACCTCGCAGACGGAGAAAACAAGGGAAGACAGGATATAGTCAATATCGGAAGCGGAAACGGTTATTATGTAACAAACGGAACTGTTCAGGATATAACATGGTCAAAGGAGACAAGAACAGGTAAAACTGTGTATAAGTATTTGGACGGTAGCGAGCTTAAGCTCAACCCGGGCAATACCTATGTGCAGATTATGCCTTTATCGTCCGAAATAACAATAAATTGATTGAATAAAAAACCAAAAATACATATATAATACTAAAGAAAAGCCTGCTTATGAATTCCAAATCGAACGGAACCCTTTATGGAGGATGAGGGATTTATATTAGCAGGTTTTCTTTTGTATAATGTGGGTTTTCTTTTGTATAAATATTTGACAAAGTATGTCAAAAATGTTATTATGTATCATATATTGTTAGTATGGCAGAAATAATTTACCGCTATGTTAATTCGGAGGCATAATATATGGTTTTTAATAATATTTTAGAGGCAATGGGCAATACACCTATGATACAGCTGAATAAACTCCCAACGGAAAACAGCGCCCGTATTCTTGTCAAGTTTGAGGGTCTTAATGTAGGAGGCTCTATCAAGACAAGGACAGCATATAATATGATAAAGGATGCAGAGGCAAAGGGTATCATCAATAAAGATACCATTATTGTAGAACCCACAAGCGGAAATCAGGGAATAGGTCTTGCTCTTGTGGGTGCCGTGTTTGGTTACAAAACCAGGATTATTATGCCCGATTCCGTAAGTGAAGAAAGACGCAAGCTCGTCAATCACTACGGAGCAGAGGTAATACTGGTTCACGATGCAGGAAACATAGGCGCATGTATAGATGAGTGTCTTAAACTAGCACTTCGTATGCAGGAAGAAGACCCCAATGTGTATGTTCCCCAACAGTTTGAAAATCCTGCAAATCCCGAGATACAAAGAGAAAGAACGGGAATGGAAATCATAGAGCAGGTAGACGGACCCATACACGGCTTTTGCTCGGGCATAGGTACGGGAGGCACTATAACGGGTATCGGCGAAACACTCAAAAAATACAACCCCGATATAGAAATATGGGCAGTTGAACCCGAACATGCCGCAATACTTTCGGGCGGTTCAATAGGAACCCATCTGCAGATGGGTATAGGAGACGGACTTATTCCGCAGATTCTTAATCAGAATATATACAATGATATATGTATTATCAATGACGAAGAGGCAATAAATACATCAAAGAAACTTGCATCCATGGAGGGTATACTTTGCGGTATTTCAAGCGGAACTAATGTAGCGGCGGCAATAAAACTTGCAGAAAAGCTCGGAAAGGGCAAGACAGTAGTTACGGTTCTTCCCGATACAGCAGAAAGATATTTCTCTACCCCGCTTTTTGAATAATACTGGAGGTCAAAATGGAATTACTGAGAAAATTAACTCAAGCATACGCACCGTCGGGAAATGAGGGTGCAATAAGACAACTCATACAGCAGACAGTTACTTCCTTTGCTGACGAAGTATATTCCGACAATCTGGGTAATCTCATAGCACACATAAAAGGCAATGGAAAGAAGATAATGCTTGCCGCACATATGGACGAGATAGGACTTATTGTGAATTATATTGACGATAAGGGTTATCTCAGATTTTCAGCTCTCGGCGGAGTTATGCCGTATTGTGCACTTTATCAAAGAGTTATTTTCGGAAATGGTGTAACAGGCGTTGTCGCTTATGAGGAAAAGACAGACCTCAAAAAAGAATTTGATGTAACCAAAATGTATATTGATATCGGTGCTTCAAGTGCAGAGGAAGCAGAAAAAATGGTGTCCGTAGGAGACTGTGCTGTTTTTGTAGGCTCGTTTTCTGTTATGGGTGACCTTGCTGTATCAAAGGCGATGGATAACAGGGCAGGAGTATGGGTGCTTATAAAAACAATGGAGGCTTTGAAGGAAGCAAAAAATGACCTGTATTTCGTATTCTCTGTACAGGAGGAGCTGGGACTCAGAGGGGCAAAAGCGGTAACAAATGCCATATGTCCTGAGATAGCACTCGCAATAGATGTTACCGATACGGGCGACACACCCGAATGCAGAAGAATGGCAGTAAAAATGGGAGAGGGACCATGCATCAAGTACATGGATAATTCCATAATAACACACAAGATGGTCAATGATGCTCTTAAGCAGTCCGCACAGAAGACCGAAGTGAATTTGCAAAACGAAGTTCTTACACTCGGCGGTACGGACGCAGGAGCTATCCATACATCAGGAACGGGAGTTATGACAGGTGCGATATCAATCCCGACAAGATATATTCACACACCGTCAGAATGTGTGAGCAAAAAGGACCTTGACGGTGCGGTCAGGGTACTTACAGAATTTGTAAATACTGATTTTTAATAAAGTGGCACTGTGCGGCAGTTAGTCATACCGCATAGTGCCTATATAATCGGGGCGGGAAAACAGCACCTTCGGTGGATTTTTCTGCCCCGTTGTTAGTATATTATGTTTTATCCTCTTTGGTGGTGAATGTTTTGAAGATAATAGTTAACAGCACGGTAAAAACCGAAATTATCACAAGCCTTAAAGACTATGGCTTTGATATATACAAGGCACCGATAAATCCCAATTTGCCCAGCCCCGTCAATTCGCACCCCGATATGCAGATTTCGTTTTTTGACGGTATTGCGGTTTGCGACCCCGCCACGAAAGAGTATTATGATGAGATATTCAGGTATTCATCGGTAACCGTTTTTTCGGGAAATACAAAAACACAAGGTAACTACCCCCAAGATATAGCATATAATATCAAAGTAGTCGGAAATAATGTTTTTCATAATTTTAAGTATACAGATCGGGTTGTTACAGAAAAACTTAAAGGCAGGAATTTTGTGGATGTATCTCAGGGATACAGCGGATGCAGTATTACAGCTGTTGGGCAAAATGCCATAATAACAGCGGACAAAAACATCTGCCTAAGAGCACAGGAAAACGGAACAGATGCTCTTTTGATATCAAATAAGAATATAGTGCTTGAGCCTTATGAATACGGATTTATAGGCGGAGCATCATTTTATCATGATAATACCGTATACTTTTTCGGGGATATATCGACACACCCCGATTACTGTAATATACAATCATTTTGTGGGGGCAGGGGTACAAAAATTGTATCTCTTTGCGAAGGAGAGCTTTTTGACTACGGTTCAGCTTTTACTTTTGAGTAAATACCGAAAATAATACACATAATATTCCCGAAAATAATTAAAGGTTGTGAGAATGTTGTGTAAGCGTATTGTTTTTACAGAAGATGTCTGCGTCGGTGCAGACAGGATTTTGGACTTTGCAAGGCAAAGCGGTATACATCATAGTGTCCTGAAATCCGATGACTCATTGGAGATGGAGACAGATGCCGATGACGGAGAGCTTTACAGCATATGCTGTGAGCTGACGCAATATATTTCGGAAAATTATATCAAGGCACAGATTATGTCTTTTTTGCATAGTGGCTATAACTGTTTTAATGCAGATGAATACAGGGTAATATGCACCAAGGTTACACAGAGGGAGTTTATATCCGAGCTTTCGGGCAGAATGTATGTATATCTTAAGGTTAACGGGAGGATAAACCCGCATGGATTTTACCGCTTTATGTGCAGGGATATTTCGGCACGGGTTTTGACGGAGGCTGAGGAGGAAGCCGAAAATATCATTGCAATGAACGACAATAATGATTTTATAGAGCTTCTTAAATATTTTTCAAGTGTATCGCCCGACAGTACAGACAGTGTAGAGCTTTCGTGCGACAGAGAGGGAATTCGGATTACATCCTGCCAAAATGCACGAAACGATACCGAGTATGCTTTGGAAGATGCCGATATTCTTGCAGAGCTTGTTACACTTAATCCCAAGAGCATACAGATTACGGGCAAGGATGATTTCTTAAAGAATGACCTTTATGCAGTTATTACTGCAGTTTTTAAGGACAGAATAGAGTATAAATAACAGGGGATAAAGTTATGAAACTGATTATTACAGCACTGAATGCCAAATATATACACACATCACTAAGCATAAGGTGTCTCAAAAATGCTGTAAAAGATATTGCACAGTGTATTATAAAAGAATATACAATCAATGATACAGCTCTGTCCATAGCATCGGACATTTATAATTTGAGACCCGATGCTATCGCCTTTTCGTGCTATATATGGAATATAGATATGGTTCTCAAGGTGTCTTCGGTTATCAAAAAGGCAATGCCGAGTGTAAAAATAGTTCTCGGAGGGCACGAGGTAAGCCATGACAGCGAAGAGATACTTAAAGAAAACAGCCATATAGATGCCGTAATAAGAGGCGAGGGAGAAATTCCGCTGAGAGCATATATATCCGCATTGCAGAACGGAGCAGATTTGTCCTCGGTCCGCTCTGTTACATACCGAGACGGAGAGGATATCATAAAAAATGATGATGAAAAAGCGGTTTGCGACCTTAATATGCAACCCTTTGCATATGATGACAGCATAGATGATATAAAGGACAGGATAATATATTACGAAACATCAAGAGGCTGTCCGTATCGGTGCTCTTACTGTCTGTCGGGAGATAATTCAAGAGTTCGTTTTCTTGATACAGAAAGAGTAAAAAAAGAACTTAAGTTTTTTATCTCTCACGGAGTTTCGCTTGTCAAATTTGTAGACCGTACATTTAATGCCAATCCCGCGAGGGCAAAGGAAATCCTAAGGTTTATTGCAGACAATCCGTCCGATACGGTGTTTCATATGGAGATAGCAGGAGACCTGATAGATGACGAAACAATACAAATTCTTTCAAAGGTCAAAAACGGTTCAGTAAGGTTCGAAATAGGGGTACAGACCACCAATTCCGATACGATGAGTGCAATAAACAGAAACATTTCCAAGGATAAGCTAAAAAATGCAGTTAACCGTCTCATAACTCAAACAGGGGTACATATTCATCTTGACCTTATTGCAGGTCTGCCACATGAGGATTTGGCATCTTTTCGGAGGTCGTTTGACGAGGTAATGGACTTAAGACCCCATGTTCTTCAGCTTGGATTTCTTAAACTGCTCAAGGGCTCGGCAATAAGAAACCAAGCCAAAGATTACGGTTATGCTTACGAAAGCTTTGCACCGTATGAGGTTATATCAAATGATTATATGAGCTACGGCGACATAATACGCCTTAAGAAAACCGAAGAGGCTCTTGACAGATATTATAACAGCGGAAGATTTGCCTTTACTATGGAGTATCTTATCTCAGAGCTTGGAAGTGCATACAGGGTTTTCTCACATATCGGGGAGTATTTTTCGGAAAATTTTGACATAGGTACAGCATTTTCGTCCCAAAAGCTCTATGATATATTATATAATTGCTTTTCTTACCTTGGTATAGAATTTGCAAATCTCTTAAAGAGAGATTATCTTACAAATCACCGCGTTGGCAGAAGACCCGAGTGGTTTGGAGCTGAGGACAAGAGCCTTAGTGCAAAGGCATACGAGCTGTTTCGCGACGAGGAATACAAACGGCAGAATATGCCATGGTACCAAGATATCCCTGCCAAGGAGATTATGAAGCATATTCATGCAGAAAGATTTGATAATTGCGTACTTTTGTTTGATTACAAAAGGGGGCAGGTTTACGATATAAGTAACATGGTATAAATCACCTTATGATACAAAAATAAAACTCTTGAAAATGAGTTTTATTTATGCTATACTGTATCTTGAGTTTCTAAAAATGTTTGTTCATTTGGAGGCAATAAGATGAATTATAAAGAGACTTGCAAATCAGCATTTGCAAATTTCAAAGCACAATTAAAGGATATTAAATATATTGATTTTATTATATGCATAATTATTTCCTGGGTTATGACCTTTGCTCTCGAAGCTCTGGGCAGACATTCAATACCCCTGGCATTCAGCTTTATGATATACCATGTGGGGTTTTTTATGTCCAACTTCTCGATTATATTATGCACGGTTGTGCTTTGTCTGTTTTTTAAGAAAAGGTATTTTGTACTGTCCATAGTTTTGCTTTTGTGGACGGCACTCGGTGTTACCAATGCCATAATTCTCACATACCGCAACACTCCGCTTGCGGCAGTTGATTTTTCGATTGTCAAATCGGCTCTGGATATTATGAATGCTTATGTTAAGCCCATACAGGTAATATCCATAATCAGTATGATTGTGGTTGCGGTTGTGGTTATAGTTATGGTTCTTAAACTGGCACCCAAGGTTAAACCTAACTATGCTTCATCATCTATATATATGTCGGCTTCGGTTTTAATTTGCATTATTGCCATGGCTTGCTGTTACAATATATACAACGACCCCGAGTGCTTTGCAAATCTTCCCGAGGCATATAAGAATTACGGCTTTGCATATTGCTTTTCCAGCAGTGCCGTTAACAGAGGTGTAGACAGACCTGACGATTACAGTGAGGAAAGTGTCAAGGAAATCACGGCACTTACAGACACCCAGGCTATATCGACAGCACCCGCCGTTACACCAAATATTGTGTATATTCAGCTGGAGTCATTTTTTGATGTAAATTATCTCAAAAATGTAAAATATAACAAAAATCCCATACCCAACTTCACTCGCTTAAAGGAGCAGAATTCTTCGGGATACTTAAGAATTCCGGGACTTGGCGGAGGAACCTGCAATGCAGAATTTGAGGTTCTTACGGGTATGAGTGTAGGGATGTTTGGAACGTGCGAATATCCGTACAAAACAATTACGCTTAACCATACGGCAGGCTCAGTTTGCTATGAACTGAAAAATCTCGGCTATTCCACCCATGCCGTTCACAATCATACGGGAACATTTTATGACAGACACAGAAACTATGCAAATCTCGGATTTGACACATTTATCCCTGTAGAATATATGCACGATGTAGAGCGAAATGCAAACAATTGGGCAAAGGACAAAATTCTTACAGAGCAGGTGTTCAAATGCTTAAATTCTACAGAGGGCAGGGATTTTGTGTTTGGTGTGTCGGTACAGAGCCACGGCAAATATCCTACAGAGGTTATAGACGATACACAGACCGTAGTTGTGGAAAGCGGACTTGATGATGAAGAATACAAAATAGGCTTTGAATATTATATCAATCAGCTGTATGACATGGATATATTTGTAGGAGAGCTTGTAGAAGCAATCCGCAATTTCAACGAGCCTACCGTACTTGTATTTTACGGAGACCATCTTCCTGCAATGAGCATATCCAGAGAACAGCTTATTAACGAGGATTTGTTTGAAACAGAATATGTTGTATGTGCAAATTACGATATACCCGTAAATGATGAAAACCTCTATGCATATCAGCTCAATTCCAGAGTTACTCAGATGCTCGGTATTAACGGAAACCATGTCAACAGACTTCACCGTTATTACAGAAATGACAAGGAAAATCCTGAGTATATTGATGCTTTGCAGACACTTATGTATGATGAGCTTTACGGAGATGCCTATGCTTTCGGCGGAGTCCTGCCGCATGAAACAACAGACATCAAATACGGAATAGACCCGATATATATAGAAAGTGTGTCTGTCGGCAGTACGGCAACAACGATAAAGGGTACAGGCTTTACGGAGAAGAGTAAGGTTTTTGTAAACGGAGTGTTGGTTTCGGCAACATATCTTGATACAAATACCATGATACTTTCCAGTACGAAGGCAAATCCCGAGGATAGAATTTATGTTGCTCAAAGGTGCAGTGACAAGCATGTTCTCGGAAGGACAGAGGACTATTTTGTAAGACAAGAGGATATAGTACAGTAAGTAAAAAGGGTTGTTAAAAAACATGCGTTTTTTAACAACCCTTTTTTTAGAGATTAATGCTTAAAGATACTTAGAAGTTGTTCTTGTTTTCGTTGTTGTTCTTTTCCTTGAGGTTGTCATTTCTGTTCTGCTTGTTGTCCTGGTTCTTTTTGTTATTGTTGTTATTGTTGTTGTTCATCTTTTTTTCACTCCTCTTTGAAATAGAAAAGCAATGCATTGCGATACTTATTGTGCTACAAACGGACAAAAATATACTTCATGAGAACATAGAAAAAAATAACATATTTTTTTGTTTTGTTTTAATGTTTTTGTTATGTATTTTTATTGACTTTTCGCTTAATAAGGAATAAAATAATATATGTTGCTTATAAATTAAGAGAATATAATATTGGAGTTTTTATATGAAAATAGGTATACCCAGAGCTTTGCTCTATTACTATTATTTTCCTTTTTGGAAAACACTCTTTGAAGAGTGCGGATGCACGGTTACGGTTAGCGAAGAAACAAACAAAAAAATTATAGATAGCGGATGCTCAGCAACCGAAACAGAGATGTGCGTTCCGATAAAGATATTTAACGGACATGTTGCCTCGCTTCTTCAAACGGATGTTGACTATGTTTTTGTTCCGCAGATGCACACAGTCGGCAGGGAATATTACTGTCCCAAATTTCTTGGTATAATAGAGATTGTCAAATATTCTTTTGACTGTGATATGAACAGATTTATATTTCTGAGCTACGACACACCAAGGGATGATTTGTATTCTGTATCCAATCATATGCCTCTTTGTGATACCCTGGGAGTTGATAAAAAAACACTTAAGAAAGCACTCAAAAAGGCAAGGGTGTCACAGGAAGAATACAGAAGTCTCTGTATAAGCGGTTATACAACTGATGAGGCGTACAAAATACTCTTTGAGGGTGCAACAATAAAGAAGGAGCAAAACGGCAAGCTCAATATAGCACTTTTGGGATATGTCAACAATGTATATGACAGCTATGTGAGTATGAATACAATAGACAGACTTAAAAGCATGGGAGTAAATGTTTTTACCTTTGATATGCTTCCCGATGATATTATTAAGAAGGACAAAAAGGTAATAAAAGAGCCTTTCTGGACATTTGCACGAAAAATATATAATGCTTCAAAATATTTTATAAAAAGCGGGAATATAGATGGAATAATACATATTACAGCCTTTGGATGCGGACCCGATTCCATTATAGGCAGACTTATGGAGGGCGATTGCGAGGAGGCAAATATTCCTTTTCTTACACTTAGAGTAGATGAGCATACAGGAGACAATCACACACAGACGAGACTCGAAGCATATATAGATATGCTCAAAATGCGAAATGTTATGTAAAGGGCGTGATTTTACAAATGAAAGTAAGTTTTCCTCATATGGGACAGACAACTGCATATAGAAAGCTCGTGGAATTTTTGGGACATGAGGTAATAATGCCCGAGAGACCCACGCAGAGAACCTTTGACCTCGGTGTTCTTCACAGCCCCGAGTTTATATGTTATCCTGCCAAGGTTATGGCAGGTACCTATATCGAAGCCTGCAATAAAGGGGCGGAGGTTATTATATCATCGGGCGGAAGCGGTCCGTGCAGAGCGGGAATGTACTGCGAGGTACACCGCAGAATTCTTAGGAAGCTTGGCTTTGATACCGAAATAATTATTTTTGATTCTATGTTTAAGGCACCTGTTTATTTTCTTAAACAGCTTATAAGGGTCATTAACGGCAGACCTCTTCACAGGGTTTTGCACTACGGACTTTATGTTATCAAAATGATGGAGTATCTTGATAATATAGAAAAAATAATTAAGGTACGCAGAGTATATGAGATAAATAAGGGTGACTTTGACAGATGCCTTAGTGAAATCAACAATATGTTCTATGAAACAAATAATAAAAAAGAACTAAATAAGGCATACGGAAAAGCTCTTTCCATGATAGATGCAATACCCCAAAAAACTCCTGATGAAAACAAGAGACTCCGTATAGGTATAATAGGCGAGATTTTTGTGGTTATGGATAGTGCCACAAATATGAATATAGAGTCAAGGCTTAATTCTCTCGGTGCAGAGGTGGAAAGCTGTCAGTACATATCGGACTGGATATACCACAATGTTACACCGTCATTTTTGGCAAAGGACAAGACACACCGTATGCACATAGAGGGTGCCAAGTACACTACATGCAATTGCGGAGGTCATCACCTCGGAAATATAGGCTGGGTAGAAGATTACGCAAAGAGAGGTTTTGACGGTATTATTCACCTTATGCCGTTCGGATGCCTGCCCGAGCTTGTCACACGGAGTATGTCGCATAAGCTCAGCGAACAGTTTGATATACCGATACTTACTATGTCGATTGACGAACAAAACGGCGAGGCAAATACACAAACCAGACTGGAAGCGTTTGTCGATTTGTGTGCAGGACGGAAGAAAAAGAAACAAAACATCAAAACCGACAAACAACCCCATGAGGAAAGAGAGGAAGCACTTGTATGAGTAATATTTACATAGGTATTGATACAGGCTCAGTAAGTACCAATGTTATAGCAATTGATGATACCTACGAGGTCATATTTGATAAGTATATAAGAACAAAGGGTCAGCCAATAAATTCTGTTAAGGAAGGCATGGCACAGCTGAATGATTTTATAAAGGACAAGGATTACACCGTTAAGGCAATAGGAGTAACAGGAAGCGGAAGACAGATGATAGGTCTTATGGTGGGTGCAGATGTTGTCAAAAACGAAATAACCGCTCATGCAACAGCTACCGTTCATTTTCATCCCGATGCACATACAATATTTGAGATAGGCGGTCAGGACAGTAAGATAATAATTCTTAAGGACGCCGTTGTTACGGACTTTTCTATGAATACAGTGTGCGCCGCAGGAACAGGTTCATTCCTTGACCACCAGGCAGAAAGACTCGGAGTTGATATCAAGGATTTCGGCGACCTTGCACTCAAGGCAGAAAATGAGGTTCGTATTGCAGGAAGATGTACGGTTTTTGCTGAGTCGGATATGATTGCCAAGCAACAGTACGGATATTCAAAGGCGGATATAATCAATGGTCTTTGCGATGCTCTTGTCCGTAATTATCTCAATAACCTCGGCAGAGGTAAGGTGCTTGAGCCTCCCTTTGTATTTCAGGGTGGAGTTGCCGCAAACAAGGGAATTATAAAGGCATTTGAATCCCAGGTAGGACATGAGGTTATTATACCCAAGTATTTCAATGTTATGGGTGCTATAGGTATGGCAATTATGGCTCGCCGTCAGGTAGAGCAAAGCGGAAAAGAGACCAGCTTCAAGGGCTTTGATTTTCTTGATTTGGAGTTTACACCCAAGAGCTTTGAGTGTACAGGATGCTCCAATTCATGCGAGGTTATCAAGGTTTTGGTTGACGGAAATGTCAAGGCTATGTGGGGCGACAAATGCGGTAAATGGAGCTCTTCTGTATAAATATTTAAGGGATTGTAAAATGCTTTTTGCAGTCCCTTTTTTGTATGTATAAGCGGGTTGCGCAAAGAATATAATTTTTTATAAATATTGTTTTGGAGGCAGTTTATGAAAAAATCTATATTCAGATGGCAGATTGCAGGTTTTGTCTTTACATGCATTTTGGGGGTTATATTGCATTTTCTTTTTGACTGGACTGGGCAAAGTGTTTTTGTCGCACCGTTTTCCGCAGTAAATGAGTCTATATGGGAGCATAACAAGCTTCTCTTTTTCCCTATGCTTGTATTTGCAGTTATTGAAAATTTCTATCTTGGAAAGCATTATGATAATTTCTGGTGCATTAAGCTTATCGGTATGCTTCTTTCAATACTGCTTATTCCGACACTATACTATACAATTAACGGTGTATTCGGAGGTACGCCCGATTGGGTCAATATTGCAATATTCTTTGTAGTTACTGCATGGGTGTATATTGTTGAAACAATGTATTTTAATAAGAATAACATTTCATACCGTTTCCCTGCATTTTATGTGCTTGTTTTTGTAGCACTTATTTTTGTGCTTTTTACATTTGTACCTCCGCATATTCCTCTGTTTCAGGACCCGCTGACCCAAACATACGGCTTTTTTAATGCTGCTTGAGCAGGCATGACCATTGTTGATACAGCATATAAGCAAGGATTTGTTGAATAATAAGAAATGACCGTTTTAAAATAAAGAATAACCTTTTGTTTTAAAATAGTCATTTTTTTATTGACAAATTCACATAGCTAGTGTATAATTGTATACAGCTATACATAACATATAATGAGGTGGTGTACTAAATGCTTGAAATATCTAACAAAACCAATCTACTTGAACAAAAGAGTTATAAGTATCAGTTGCAGGATATTGAGAATCCCAATTTGTATCGTGAAATTTTCCCTTACGATGAGGTTCCGAAAATATCCTTTAATCATCGCAGAGTACCTATCGGTATGCCGGAGGAAATATGGATTACTGATACTTCTTTCCGTGACGGTCAGCAATCGGTAGAACCTTATAGTGTAGAGCAGATTGTAGATCTATATAAGCTCATGTCAAAGCTTGGTGGACCTTACGGAATTATCAGACAGACGGAGTTTTTTGTTTATTCAAAAAAGGATAGAGAAGCTTTGGAGCGTTGTCAGGATCTGGGACTTAAATTCCCCGAGATAACTACTTGGATACGCGCAAGCAAAGAAGACTTTAAGTTGGTAAAAGACCTTGGAATCCGCGAAACCGGTATTCTTGTAAGCTGTAGTGATTATCACATTTTCAAAAAGCTGAAAATGTCGAGAAAAGAATGTATGAATATGTATCTGGCAACGATAGCGGAAGCATTTGAAACAGGCGTTTCTCCCCGTTGTCATCTGGAGGATATCACGAGAGCTGATTTTTATGGGTTTGTAGTTCCTTTTGTAAATGAACTACAGAAAATGTCCCGCGATGCAGGAATTCCCGTCAAAATAAGAGCCTGTGATACAATGGGATGCGGTATTCCTTACAGCGAAGTCGCTCTGCCAAGAAGTGTCCCTGGTATCATATACGGACTTCAGCATTATTCCGATGTTCCCTCGGAGATGCTCGAATGGCACGGACATAATGATTTTTATAAGGCTGTTACCAATGCTTCTACTGCATGGCTTTTTGGAGCCTGTGCTGTCAATTGCTCGCTTCTTGGTATAGGTGAGAGAACAGGTAATATTCCCCTCGAAGCAATGGTTATGGAGTATGCAGCACTGCGTGGTTCATTTGATGGAATGGACACAACTGTAATAACCGAAATTGCAGAGTATTTTAAGGAGAATATGGGTTACAAAATCCCCCCGATGACTCCTTTTGTGGGCAGGAATTTCAATTGTACAAGAGCTGGTATTCATGCAGACGGACTTTTGAAGGATGAGGAAATTTACAACATATTCGATACAAAGAAACTTCTTAACAGAAAGGCTTCTGTGGCAATTGGCAAAACATCGGGACTTGCAGGAATTGCATATTGGATAAACGACAATTACTCGCTGGAGGGCGAAAACCGCGTAGATAAAAAATCTCCTCTTGTAATAGCCCTGAAAGCGTGGATAGACGAAGAATATGAGCAGGGAAGACAGTCTATGCTTTCCACAATGGAAATTGAAAGGAAAATTGAGGAAGTTTCGGGCGGTCAGTTCAAATGTCTTTGATTTTTAGAACGGAGGAATAATATGGAGCATAAAACAGTGTCCCTTGCGGACCAGATATTTATGGAACTTGAAAACAATATTCTTACAGGGGTATATGCAATAGGTGAAGTTTACACTGAAATGGCCTTTTCGGAAAAACTTGGCGTCAGCAGAACACCAATCCGTGAAGCAATACGCCGTCTTGAACAGGAAAGACTGGTAGATGTTACTACAAAAGGGGTTGTAATCAGGGGTATTTCTCAGAAGGATATTTCTGACATGTATGAAATACGATTGCGTACAGAGGGACTTGCTTCTCGCTGGGTAGTAAATACTATTTCAGAAGAAGTGAAGAGAGAACTTTGTGAAATTGTAGAATTGCAGGAATTCTATACTTCAAAAAAGGATGTCGATAATATAAAAAATATGGACTCAAAATTCCATGAGATTGTATATAACAATTGCGGAAGCATAGTTCTTGCAGATATGCTTCATCAACTGCACAAAAAGATGACGAAGTATAGAAAAGCATCTGTTTCAAATAACGAAAGGGCATTTCAGTCCACGAATGAACACAGAGAGATTCTGGATGCTATTCTGGCAGGAAATGGCGACCTTGCGGAAAAACTTACCGTTGAGCACATTAAAAACGCAAAAAAATACATAGAAAAAACTGTAAAAGAATAACACTTACATTATTGAGAGGAGTGCAAAAAATGGGACTTACAATTGCACAGAAAATTATTAAGGAACATCTTGTTTCCGGAGAAATGAAACAAGGAGAGGAAGTTGCCCTTCGCTTAGACCAGACATTGACACAGGATGCAACAGGTACAATGGCATATCTTGAATTTGAGTCTATGGGTATACCTCGTGTGCGTACTGAAAAAAGTATAGCATATATAGATCACAACACACTTCAATGCGGATTTGAAAATGCTGACGACCATCAGTTTATCTCAAGTATCGCAAAAAAACACGGAATTTATTTTTCGCGTCCAGGCAATGGTATCTGCCATCAGGTTCATCTCGAAAGATTTGGAAAACCCGGGAAAACACTTATTGGTTCGGATAGCCATACACCCACAGGGGGCGGTATAGGTATGCTCTCCTTCGGTGCGGGCGGTCTTGATGTTGCCGTTGCCATGGGCGGAGGCGAGTATTATATTACAATGCCAAAGATGTTCAAGGTAGAGCTTACGGGGAAACTTCGTCCGTTTGTTACAGCCAAGGATGTAAGTCTTGAAATTCTTCGTATTTTGTCTGTAAAAGGTGGCGTAGGTGCTATTATAGAATGGGGAGGCGAAGGCGTTAAAACGCTTACCGTTCCGGAAAGAGCTACTATTACCAACATGGGTACAGAACTTGGTGCAACAACTTCGATTTTCCCATCGGACGAAATTACCAGGGAATTTTTGGTATCACAGGGCAGGGGCGAAGATTATACAGAGCTTTCGAGTGATCCCGATGCTGTATACGACAAAATTATTGAAATAAATCTGTCGGAATTGGAACCGCTTATTGCTTGTCCTCATTCTCCCGACAATGTTGTTCGTGTATCGTCGCTCAAGGGTACAAAGGTAAATCAGGTGTGCATAGGTTCTTGTACAAATTCCTCACTTATGGATATGCTTAAGGTAGCGGCAATCCTCAAGGGAAAAACCATTTCGCCAAATGTAAGCCTTTCTATATCTCCAGGTTCCAAACAGGTCCTTGCTATGCTTGCAGACAGCGGAGCACTTTCCGATATTATTGCATCGGGTGCAAGAGTTCTGGAGTGTGCCTGCGGACCTTGTATAGGTATGGGCTTTTCGCCTAATTCAGCCGGCATTTCGCTTAGAACATTCAACCGAAACTTTGAAGGCAGAAGCGGTACAGCTGATGCAAATGTGTATCTGTGTTCTCCCGAAACAGCTGCCACTGCAGCTATTACAGGAGAAATTACAGATCCGATGCTGCTTGGAGAAATGCCCGAAATAAATATGCCCGAAAAATTCAAAATTGATGACAGTGCGATAATTGCTCCCGCCGATGAGGCAGAAGCACAAAATGTAGAAATTCTTCGTGGACCCAATATTAAGAAGTTTCCGGATACTTATCCCGTGACGGATAATATAGAAGCTCAGTTGGTTCTTAAAGTCGGTGACAATATCACCACTGACCATATTATGCCGGCAGGTGCAAAAATACTTCCTTACCGTTCAAATATCCCGTATATTTCGCAGTTCTGTTTTGGTGTTTGCGACAAAACATTTCCGCAAAGAGCACTCGAAGCGGGAAAGAGCATAATTATAGGCGGTTCTAACTACGGTCAGGGTTCATCCCGTGAGCATGCGGCACTTGTGCCTCTTTATCTGGGCGTAAGGTGTGTAATTACAAAGAGCTTTGCAAGAATTCATGTGGCTAACCTTATCAATGCAGGTATCCTGCCGCTTACATTTAAAAATGCAGATGACTACGATAAGCTAAATATGGATGATTGTCTTGAGCTTTGCGAAATTCACAAGGGTATGGATAAGGGTGAAATTACACTTTATAACAAAACTACAGGAGATAAAATTCCTCTTTCATGCTCTTTTAGCGAAAGACAGAAGGATATTCTTAAATGCGGAGGTCTTTTGGGCTACACAAAAGCAAAAAATAATTAGGGAGTGGATAAAATGGAATACAATATAGATGAATACTGCAATCATTTTCGGAAACTTCTTGAATCACAGCTTCTCCGATGTGAAAAAATGGAGAAGGAATCCGGAAGATGTGATTTTTCGAAGAAAGAAAAAATTATAATTGGAGTTATTGGCGGAGATGGGATAGGTCCGATCATCGTGGATGTAGCAAAAAAAGTTGCAGAAAAACTCCTTTGTGAAGAAATTTCAAGCGGTAGAATAGAAATCAGAAATATTGAGGGTCTTACAATTGAAAACAGAATGGCAAAAAATCAATCTGTTCCCGAAGAGGTTTTGTCTGAAATTAAAAAATGTGATGTTCTCCTTAAAGGCCCGACCACAACTCCAAAAGGCGGAACTATGGAGAGTGCCAATGTTACTCTCCGCCGCGAGTTGGATTTGTATGCAAATGTGCGTCCTGTATGTATTCCCGAAAAGAACATAGACTGGATTTTCTATCGTGAAAATACCGAGGGAGAATATGTGCTGGGCAGCAGCGGAATCGAGGTTCCGGAAAAGCTTGCTTTTGATTTCAAGGTTACTACAACCGCAGGAACCGAAAGAATTGCCAGAGCAGCGTACGAGTATGCAAAGGCTAACGGAAAGACTAATGTTTCGATTGTAACCAAAGCAAATATTATGAAAAAAACCGATGGAAAATTCTCTTCAATTTGCAACCGAATTGCCAAGGAGTATCCTGAGATTGAAACAGAAGAATGGTATATAGATATTATGAGTGCAAATCTTGTAAACGAAGATATACGCCATAAATTTCAGGTATTTATTCTTCCGAACCTTTATGGTGACATTCTTACTGACGAAGCGGCACAGCTTCAGGGCGGAGTGGGAACTGCAGGAAGTGCAAATGTGGGAGATAGGTATGCTATGTTTGAAGCTATTCACGGCAGTGCGCCCAGGATGATTGAAGAAGGCATCGGAGAGTACGCTAATCCGCAGAGTATTATTCGTGCACTTGTAATGCTTCTGCGTCATATAGGCCTTGGAGAAAAAGCACAGTTGCTCGAAGATGCACTTGAAATATGTAATGAGGAAAAAGCTGTTGTTGTCACAGGAAACAGAGACGGAGCTACATGTGACGAGTACGGCAAGTATCTTATTTCTAAGATATAATAATTTTTTTGTTGTATCTTGCATTATGTTAAAATCGTATAATTAGATAAAGTTATTCAAAAGGACGGTTACTTGCTCGCAAAAGTAACCGTCCTTTTGTGAGCAAGTGTGTCGTTATCTCACAAGAGCGCGGTTTGGGTAACAGAATCATCAGGCTCTATATTTTGAAGTGCTAAGATATGAATTAAAGGGGAATGCACAGATTGACAATATCCTGCAATTTATATATAATATAAATTATACAGAAACAGCAACCATGACAGAAGCAAATCAAAACTTTTCAAAAGTTGCAAATGTAGCAGAAAACAAAATTCTTGTTTGTTAACAAGAATTCATATCGAGTTTGACCTCAGGGAAAACATCTCGATTTTCGTAGCGGCAATTCACGAATTGCCCGCAAAGAGCTGTATTCAGCGAATGGGGTTTTATAGTGAGTAAAAAAACGGCGGAGTGTAAGTTTTTGCCTTGTCGGTTGATGAGGATTTATAACAAAAGGGGTGATTGCTTTGGTTAAATCAAAAATACCTGTACTCGTAATATTCGCCTGTATGGTTATGGCTGTTGTGGATGCTGTAATTCAGCCCGGATATGCAATAAAATCAGGCATAAAGATTATAATGTTTCTTCTTATACCGATAATTTACGGTGCTTTTAACAGACAAATTGAAACTAAAAATTTAATTAAACCTGATAAAAAAGGTTTTATCACAGCTTTTGGCTTGGGTCTTGGAGTTTATGCTGTAATAGTAGGGGCATATCTTGTTTTCAGGAATGTGTTTGATTTCTCCTCACTTACAAAAAGCCTTAATGAAACCACGGGTGTAAATAAATCGAACTTTATCTGGGTGGCTCTTTATATATCATTTGTCAACTCACTTCTTGAAGAATTCTTTTTTCGCGGTTTTTCATTTATAACACTAAAGAAATTCACATCAAGAAGGTTTGCTTACATATTCAGCAGTTTAACTTTCGCCCTGTATCATATCGCAATGATGATAGGGTGGTTCGCAGTATCCGTTGTGCTTATATCGCTTCTGGGACTTTTTGCAGGCGGAATGATTTTCAATAAGTTTGATGAGGCAAGCGGAAATATATTTCTATCGTGGTTGATACACATGTTTGCGAATTTTGCAACAAACACAATTGGGTTTATATTGTTTTCGGTTTAATGAAGTGAGAACAAAACATATGAAAATAGCAGAAGATTTTAGGACTATAGCAAGAGATGCCTTAAGGAATAAATGGACTATGGCAGCGGATGGTTGCAATTTTTGTGGGAATAATATATTTTGTATTGGGTAGTCTAGTGAGTGTCGGCTATGCTAAATTTAATCTTAATCTTGCAGACAGACAAACTGCATCGTTTGAACATTTATAATGATGTACGGAAATCGCTGGAGGTTTTTCTGCCTGCAATTTAGCTTTATCGGATGAGATATCCTGGCAACGCTCGCCTTTGGCATAGGACATTTGTGGCTCAACCCGCATAAGCAGGCGGCTTATGCCGCTTTTTACCGCGAGGTTTCGGGAACGGAGCGCATGGAGAACGAATATATCTTTGATATGAATTAAAAACAAGGAGGAACTTATTATGAGAAAAATAGCTATAATTATGCTGATGATTGCACTTACTATGGTTACAGGATGCAATGACAACCGGAAGGACCTATATCTTCCCAAAGCAAAAAACGATAAAATATACTCATCGGTAGGAAGTGATAAACATCAGGGCGAGGGTTATACACTCACAGTTCCTCAAAAAAACTATCGCTATGAAAAGGACTATGATGACGGCAATCTGGAAGAAACATGGGATTACACAAAAAAAGATGATGTGGAAATTAAAGTAGCGACATATAAAAACTCAGACCAAACAACTGTAAGAAGCAGATTTCTCAGAGACAATGATGATTATATCTTTGAAGACTTAACGGGAAACTCACTTTGCGGAACCGAACCTGACGGAGATACATTATGGTTTCGTATTCACGAGGCAGACGGAACTGTCTATATTATTTCATGGAAATACCCAAAAAATACAAAGGAAGACCTCCAAAAAGAGCTTTCCGATATAGCAGATACCTTTAAGCTTGAAGAGTAAGGGGGAACAGTGCAATGAAAAAAATCGTATCTGTTGCTTTGGTATTATGTATGGCGTTCTCTGCCTGGGGCTTGGTATCAGCAGATGGTGCAGATGAGGCAAAGACCGAAAACTTTGTAAAAGTAAGTGTTCCTTTCCCTGACACAATCGAAGACAGAAACACATGGCTTACCCGTGCAAGATACAAGGATACACAGGAAGCAATACCTCTGTCTATGTATTATGACGGGGATGTATGGGCAACTGTTCCGTATCAAAACAAGGACAGAGAGATAGAAGCTTTTGTCCCCGAAGAAATAAACTTTACCGATAAGGATTACTCCGATTATAATTTCCATTCTGCCGAGATGCTGTCAAGGGTAGGTGTAATAAGGGGTAACGATAAGGGAGAAGCCAACTTAAATGATAATGTAACCCGTGCAGAAGCAGTTGCAATGGTTATGCGTTTTATCGGTCTGGAAAACATAAAAATGCAATACTTAAAACTGCGTTTTGACGATGTAAAAGCTGATGATTGGTTCTATTCGGTTGTTATGAATGCGTTTAACTGCGGTATCGTCAAGGGGGATTCCGAAAGGACATTTTCGCCAAACCGCAATGTAACGAGAGAAGAACTAACCGTTATGACCGCAAGGGCACTTGAGTATGCAGGCCTCAGGTCAACACCTAGGGGAGTTGACAACAATGCGGATAATGACAAGGTTTCGGAGTGGGCTAAGGAAGCATATGAGATTATAGGCAGAAATTTTGCCTCGGACTATGATGATACCGATCCCGAAAATCCTGTCCGTGTCTTAAATCCTCAAAAAGAGGCAACAAGAGCAGATGCCGTGTATATCTTAAATAACACACAGGATGACTGTCAGTTTTATTCCTCGGAATTAGCACAGACGTTTGACTTTGATAAAAAAATGCCTGTAATTGACGGCTCCACCTCTACCTATCCTTTTACACAGGCGGTTTACGGTGCTCTTTTCCGTAACGGACAGACACATCCTATGTTTCCTCAAAATCACTCAAAGAGCCATGCATCATATCAGCGTCTTATAAACGGCGAGGTAGATATGCTCTTTGCGTCAGTATATCCTGCAAGCGATATACTTAAAATGGCAGAGGAAAAGGGTGTGGAGCTTGAGCTTATACCAATTGCATATGATGCAATGATATTCTTTACAAACAAGGATAATCCGATAGCAGGTCTTACCAGGGAGCAGATAAGCGATATCTATGTAAACAACGCGTACAGCAATTGGTCAGAGCTTGGCGGAAGCGATGCACTTCTTTATCCTTATTGCAGAAACAATGACAGCGGAAGCCACGCACAGATGGAAAGACATTTTTTAGGCGGAAATGAAATTCATCCCGAAGTACAGAAAGAGACTTCGTATACCATGTCAAATATACTGACAGATGTCATGTCAGCAAAGACAGACGACCCTGCGGGCTATGGACTTGGTTACAGTATTTACTACTACTATCACAATATGGATATGTTCTATGATGTACATAATAATCTTAAGCTCCTTGAAATAGATGGAGTTGCACCTACGGACGAAACCATCGCAGACAGCTCTTATCCACTTTCCAATAACACCTATGTTGTAATTAGAAAGGATACACCCATAGATGCCCCTGCGAGAAAAATGGCAGAATTTATGCTTACAGAAGCAGGTCAGCAATGTGTTGAGAACGCAGGCTACGGAAAACTAAAAAATTAGTAATGCAGATACTAAAAATATAAAAGACAAAGCGGGGCTTATGGCTTCGCTTTATTTTTAAAAAGTTTAATTCTTAAGAAATATGAAAAAGATATTGACATCTATATTCTACCATGGTAGAATATAATAAACTACAGATGTAGAATATAAAAGTCAGGAGGCAGTATCAAAGTGAAAAACATATCAATTGGCGATGCAGAGCTTGAAATTATGAAGGTTATATGGAAAGCAAACGGACCTGTAACTTCTCTTGATATCGGAAAAGAGGTTGAAAACAGGGGATGGAAAAAGACGACAATTGCAACATTCCTTACTAGACTTACGGAAAAAGGTGCAATTTCGGGAGAAAAGAATGGTAAGCTCTACTATTACACACCTCTTATAACGGAAAAGGAATATAGAAAATCCCAGACAAAGAATCTTATAAAATCACTGTATAACGGTTCGGTAAGGGACTTTGCAGTAGCCTTTTTTGAAGAACAAAAATTATCTGATGACGATATTAAGGAGTTAAAGGCTATCTTTGAAGATAAGGAGGAATAAATTATGATTCTTAACATATTTAAGGCAATCATGGTTACCTCTTTTAGCGGAACAGTGCTGACGCTTTTTCTTGTAGTGATTAAACCGATTACCAAAAGATATTTTGCAAGCAGTTGGCATTATTATATGTGGTTTGTTGTTTTGATAGTAATGATTATGCCCATAAGGATTTCGCTTCCTGAGAGTACACATTATATATCGCAATCGGCATCTCAAAATTCGCATAACCAAAGTACTGAAAATAAACCTATAAGGGTTGTTAATGAGGATTTTCAATTAAATCCCCAAATGGCAGAGAGAACATATAATAACCCTGATACACAAAAGCTTGTCACATATGTCGGATTAAATGTTATATCACTTTTCTGGCTTGTCGGTGTCCTTGTGATTTTTGCTTTCAAGCTTACGGGATATATGATTTTCCTTATAAGATTACGCAAATATTCGGATATAATATCATGTCCCGAGATAAGAAATTTTACCGACACAAATATTACAACCAGAATAAGTGATAAAATATCTTCCCCGCTTATGATAGGGGTTATCAAACCCACCTTACTGCTTCCAAAAATCCAACTGACAGAAGAGGAGCTTGGTAATGTCTTAGCACATGAAATGACGCATTTTAGAAGAAAGGATATTTTATATAAATGGTTTGTCGGCATTGTGAAATGTATTCATTGGTTTAATCCCGTTGTTTACTATATATCTGCTCAGGTTGATATCGAATGTGAGATTTCCTGCGATTTGTCAGTTGTAAAAGAGATGTCCGATGATGAGGAAAAATGTTATATAAACACAATCCTAAACTTGCTTTGTGCAGGTAACAAAAAAATTGCCGCACTTACGACGGGAATGACAGGAAATAAAAGGACACTTAAAAAGAGGTTTACAATGATTAAGAACCGAAAAAGAGCAAAAAAGCCATTGCGGATATTTTCTTCAATAGTTTCAGTTATACTTATGATTACAACCTTATTTGCAAGCGGAGTTCTGGCAACAACAGTTCTTGAGGAAAAATCCGACATACTGTTTATTTGCAACGGCAGGGAGATAGACTTTGACAACAAACCGTTTTATGAGAATAATACTGTATATATTCCTTTAAGGGAGCTTCTTGATGAAGTCGGAATTATGAAGCATCCAAACAGCAGTATAGAGTGGAAGGACGGAAGAATTATACTTAATCTTGCCTTTGATGATAAAGTAACTAAGACAGCAAATTTTTGCTATGCTATAGAAATAGGAAAGCCATGGTATATTATAAATCCAGAGGACGCACTTCCTTTCTATACGGACAATCCATTGTATAAGCAGAATTTTAACCGAAAGATAGACATGGAAAAGGCTCCTATTATTAAAGGAAGCGCAACCTATGTTCCCTATGAATTTGTAGATCATTTCCTGGGGGTAAGTATGTCAGGTCTTGGACCCCATGGCATAGACGGACCTTATGACATAACATGTATTGCAGGAGGCGAAAGTCCTGTTGCTTATGTAACACCATCTTTTTTCTTTCCTGCAAACACAAAAATTCATGGTTCCGTAGGTAATAGCTTTGGCGTAAGAACTCATCCTGTAACGGGCGAGAAAAAGATACATAACGGTGTGGATATTATTGCACCTGAGGATTCCGAGGTGTTTACAGCTATTCGGGGTAAGGTTAGCGAAATTGGCTTTGATAATGAATTAGGCAATTATGTTGTTGTGGCAAATAAAAGCGGTGTATCAACTCTCTATGCACATCTGTCTTCTGTAGAAGTCAGCAAGGGGGATATTATACCAAAAAAAGCGTATATAGGCAGAGTTGGAAAAACAGGAACGGCAACAAGAGCATTTTTGCACTTTGAAATTATGATAAACGGTGTATATTATGACCCGATGAAGTTCTGGAATGTAAATCCTATAAAAGAAACAGAGCATATGAACAACGAGGAATTACTTGCCCTGCCGGAGAGACAAGAAAATACAGGAGTATCGGAAAGTGCAGAGACAAATATTGAGCCGAAAAACAGATTAAAAATAAAATCCGAAACAATAGGTGATGAACTGTATCTTGGCTTTGAAAACTTGGTGCTTGAAAATGCCGATACTGATAAACTTATAAATGAATTAAATAAACAGGGAATAACCGAAACAAAAACCCCATCCGTAGATTTGACCCGTAGCTTTGCTGTCAAAGATTACAACTCGGAACAAACAAAAGTTAAAGCGGATAAAAACGGAAATATTTCATTGTATTTTTCCGTAGACAGCGACAATCTGTTTGATGTACATTTCTATGATGCACAGACAAATGAGGATGTCGGAGGCTTCAGCGTACTTGCAAACAATGAAAACGCCTATACTTTCATAGGTTTTGAAAAAGATAAAACCTATAATATGATGGTTCAGGGAAAGAACAGAAACGATTGGATTATTGAAGGAAGCTATATTATTTATTAAAAGGAGTGTTTAAATTATGAAGAAGATTTTGAGTGTAGTTTTGATATTGATGCACTTGTTGACCCTTAGCACATCAGCGGATACCGCTAAGCTCAGCGATATTCAAAAAGAGGATTTATATAATCTTGGAATTATGATTGGGGATGAAAACGGAAATCTAAGATTAGAGGATAATATTACAAGAGCAGAGACGGTTAAGATGATTTGCGTTGCAGGAAACCTTGAACTTTCAGTATCGGCTAATGAAAGCATTTTTAATGATGTTTCAGTTAATCATTGGGCGTATAAATATATATACTCATCTACGAATAACAAAATTATAAACGGCGACGGTACGGGTAATTTTAATCCCGACCAAAATATAACTAATGAAGAAATAATAAAAATGATTGTCTGCCTATTGGGCTATAACGAAATGGCAGAAGCGAAGGGCGGATACCCCGCAGGCTATACTGCTGTCGCATCGCAATACGGAATTACAAACGGATTGAAGCTCAGGGCAAATACACCCGCCCTTAGAAATGATGTTGCTATAATGATTTTTAATGCACTTGATATTCCTGTCATGGTGATGAGGATGGAGGGCGGTAATGCTGTTTATTCACTTGCAGACGGTAAAAACGGCAATCCGCTTGTTACACTTAGAGGAACAAGATGATATAGTACATTAAAGAAAATTCCGTAATATTAACATTATAATAAAAATATAGACATTTTGAGTATTGACAACTTTGACATACAATATTATAATGTGTTATAATTTAATTCACAAACTTCAAGGAGTATCTTGTCAAGTAGTATAATAAGGGGTACTGTAGATGAAACTAATAATTGCAGAAAAGCCCAGCCTTGCATCAAATATTGCAGGTGCTATCGGAAACATGAAACGGCGTGACGGCTTTTTTGAGGGTAACGGATATATCGTCACATGGGTGTTTGGACATTTGTTTTCCCTTTGCGATGTAGAGAGGTATAACGGCATTGAGGGGAACTCGCGTTGGAGCATGGAAAATCTGCCGTGCTTTCCCTCGGAGTTTATGTTTGAACTCAAAAAAGGAAAAAACAAACAAACCGACCCGGGTGTAAAAAAACAATTTGAAACAATATCCCATCTTTGCAAAAGGGAAGATGTCGATACCCTCATAAACGCAGGGGATGCTGACAGAGAGGGAGAAATAATTGTAAGGCTTTGTATAAAGAACGCTCTTACAGACCCAAAACCTGTAAAAAGACTATGGCTCCCCGACCAGACAAACGAGACAATTCTTGAGGGACTTAGAGACCTTAAGGACGGAAGCGAATATGATAACCTTGCTGATGAGGGTTTTGCAAGAACATATATAGACTGGCTGTACGGAGTTAATCTTACAAGATATGCGACACTCAAGACAGGTACACTTATGAGGATAGGAAGAGTCATTGTACCGATAGTCAAGGCAATATATGACAGAGACATGTCTATACGCAATTTCAAAAAAGACATCTATTATGCTCTTGTAAGCAAAACAGACATTGACGGAATTGAACTTGAGCTTGTAAGTAAGCATAAGTTTGACAAAAATGACTTAGACAGAGCAAGGCGTTCGTGTGCTGTCCTAAATGCCAATCCCGGCATTGTCACGGGTGTAAAGTCAAAAAAGGACACTCTTGCCCCCGGTAAACTGTATTCATTATCCAAACTTCAAAATGTTCTTGGAAAAAAATATAAGATGTCAATGGACGAAAGCCTTAAAATTGTTCAGGAGCTTTATGAAAAAGGATATGTTACATATCCAAGAACCAACTCGGAATATCTCGCTACCGCAGAACAAGGAAAAATAAAGGAAATAATTAAGCTCGTTTGTGCCAAGGGATATCCTGTGGAATTCAAAAACAAAAAGACTATATTTGACGATTCAAAGATTGAGTCTCACAGCGCACTTACACCTACAAGGAAATTTCCCGACAAAAGCTCCTTAAACGATAGGGAAGCACTGGTATATTCTGTAATACTTCGCCGTTTTGTTGCAGTATTTTGCAGTGAGGAGTGCAAGGTGTCAAAAACCGAAATAACGATAGATGCTTCCGGAAAGGAAAGCTATACCGTTAAGGGAACTGTAATTCTGGAAGCGGGATGGACAAAGTATGATGACTACAGTAAAAAAGACAAGGTGCTGCCGTCTCTTAAAAAGGGTGATGAGGTCAAACTCAATTTTGAACCTGTGGAAAAAGAAACCACACCGCCCAAGCATTATACCATAGAAACACTTAATAACTATCTCAAAAACCCTTTTCGTCAGGAAAAATCAAGCATTGAAACAGATGATGATATTGCGGAGTACAAGGCAATATTTGAAGGTCTGGAGCTTGGAACCGAAGCTACAAGAACAGGAATAATAAGCAATGCACGAAACAGCGGTTATATTGAGCTTAAAAAAGACACATATTATATTTTGCCCGGCGGGGAGAAACTTATTGAGTCTGTTGAAAGAATGAATATTTCTATGGATAAATACAAGACCGCAAACCTTGGCAAAGCATTGAAGCAAGTATTCAGGGGAGAAATTACGGTCGGTGACAGCGTAGAAATTGCCAAGAATGAGATAATGCTTGTCTTTGACAAAAAGAATACCGAACTATCCGATGATACCGATGACGGATTTGTCGGGGATGTAATAGGCAAATGCCCCTTGTGCAGCGGCGATATAGTGCGAACGGGTTTTGGTTACGGATGTACACAATATAAAGAAAATAATTGCAGATTTTCTGTAAGTAATGTAATATGTTCCCGTATAATTCCCAAAAGTGCGGTGTATCATCTTATTACAGACGGAAAATCGCAAAAACTTAATAACTTTGTTTCGTCAAAAAGCGGTAAGGCATTTTCTGCAGAGCTTATACTCGATGGCGAAAAGGTTAAATTTAACTTTTAATAATTGACACTTTAGCCATAATATGGTAATATAGTATTAGACACTAGGTCGTACAGTGTCGAATATTATGTGGAGATGATTGTATGCATATTATCAAAAAAACAACAGTTCAGACTCTTGGCGAAGAAATAGCAAATGCAGTTTCTCACGGAGTAGGCTCGCTCCTTGCAATTGCGGCATGTGTTATTGTAATAGTCAAATCAGCTTTTACAAGTACTGCAATCGGTGTTGTGAGTGCGTGTATTTACGGCGCATCGCTGATATTGCTCTATACCTTTTCATCGCTGTATCATTCGCTTACAAATATCAAAGCCAAGGCAGTTTTCAGAATTTTTGACCATTGCTCAATTTTCTTTTTGATACTTGGCACATATACGCCGGTTTGCTTAAATATGATAAAAGGCGGTCTTGGATGGACTCTTTTTGGTATCAATGCATTTTGTACCGTGGTAGGTATAGTGTTTAATTCCATCAACCTTAAGAAATTTGCAAAGCCGTCTGTTATTTTGTATCTTGCAATGGGATGGTCAGTCATTATAAGCATAAAGCGTGTTATAGAAATCATACCTTTTTCAGGAATGGTATTTTTGGTAATCGGCGGACTTTTATATACTGTCGGAGTGATTTTTTATAAGGCAAAAAAGATAAAGTACATGCACTTTGTATGGCATCTTTTTGTGCTGGGCGGAAGCATTATGCACTACTTCTTTATATTGTTTTATTGTTATAAGTAATTATGTATTATGTATATATGTTAAGATGCATGGACAATTCAATATATACAGGGATAACAAACCAAATGGAAAAGCGCTATATTTGCCATATCTCTAAGTCGCCGTCTGCGGCAAAATACACAAAGTCAAGAGAGGTGTCGGGGGTTGAGGCAATATGGGAAACAGCGGACAAATCACACGCTCTGAGACTTGAGTGCCGTATAAAACGATTAACAAAGCTCAAAAAGGAACAGCTTATCAAAAACCCTCAAAATCTTCCCGAGGGAATAGACAGGGGAGATTATAGGTATTTGGGTAACAGTATAGAAAAAATCAGCCATAGGTAATTTGTGAGGTGCCATCGTATGCGTAGGTTTCTCAAACCGTTTTTCAGCAGAATCATTCCGGGTGCAGTCCTTCTGGCAATGCAGATGGCTTTGCTTGTTATGCCTGTTGCGGGTTTGTTTGATACTGCCCTGTACATGGACCTCATTATTACGGTCATTTCCGTAATCATAATACTCTTCGAAATTAACAGAGATACCGACTCGGGTTATAAGCTTATATGGATAGCCATAATTGCTATATTCCCCGTGTTCGGTGTCTTTTTGTATATATATGTTCAGTCCGATGTGATAATAAGATATATAAGGAAAAAGTTCGGTGTTCTTTCCACTAAAATAAACCGCATCTCGGAGGGTATGGGTGTTATCAGTAAATTAAAGGAAGATTATCCCGATGAATACGGAATTTTTAATTATATGTCACAAAAAGCCTATGCACCTTGCTTTTCCTGCGGGGATATAAAATATTTTTCACTTGGCGAAGATATGTATGCCTCGCTTATCAATGATATAAATTCTGCAACCAAATATATATTTTTGGAATACTTTATTATAAATGAAAAAGATTTTATGTGGGAAAATATGTATTCGCTATTGTGTGAAAAAGCAAAAAACGGTGTTGAGGTAAGAGTTATTTACGATGCATTGGGCTCTCTCACATGTACCGGAGCAGACTTTGAGCAAAGACTGAATGAAGACGGTATTATGTGCCATGCCTTTTCTCCCGTAAAGCCGTTTATTTCTACCTATCATAATAACCGAAACCATAGAAAAATCGCTGTAATAGACGGAAGGTGTGCGTATACCGGAGGAATAAATATAGCAGATGAGTATATTAACCGCAAGGAAAGATTCGGTCATTGGAAGGACAGTGCAGTAAGGATAGAGGGCGGGGGAGTAAAGGGCTTTGTCCTGATGTATATGAAAATGTGGAATTTGGTTAGCAGAGAAAACATCGATTTTTCCGAGTATATTGACGATGAAAATGACAAACAGCAAAACGGCTATATCTGCGCCTTTGACGATACTCCTATAGATACCGAACTTATCACAAGAAATCTCTATCTTCACATAATAAACTCTGCAAAAAAGAATGTTTATATAAATACCCCTTACCTTATACTTGATGATGCACTTCTTGGGTCTCTCAAGTATGCTGCGGCAAGGGGTGTGGATGTCCGTATCTGTATGCCTCATATACCGGACAAGTGGTATGCTTTTGCAGTTGGCAGAAGCTATTATCCCGAGCTTATCCGTCACGGTGTAAGAATATATGAATACACACCGGGATTTTTGCATGCCAAAAGCACAGTTTCTGACGGATGTCGTGCTTATGTCGGCTCGGCAAATTACGATTATCGGAGCTTATATCTTCACTATGAGTGCGGTGCTTATATGTACGGTAACAATGCCCCTTGTGAATTGGAACGCGATTTTCTTCTGACCTTGGAAATGTCGGAGGAAATTACCGAGCAGAAATATAAGTCACTGGGACTTATGTACAGGCTCACAGGCAGAACTCTCAGGTTTTTTGCTGCGCTTATGTAGTTATATTGAGGGTGATTTCGGGCGGTTCAAATCCCTTTTCGCCAAGAAGGTCATCTATAACATATTCAAGAGAGGACGGCATAACGGTATGCCTTGCAAGCCGTGATATAAGAGCACGGGTGTTTTCGGGCGATGCAAATATATCCTTTACGGATGCCTGCTCAAGTATTTTTTCGCATCCGTCTTCCTCCAGCTTTTTTTCAATCTCAACACCGTATACAGTTGCCTTTATATCGGAATTTGGTATTTTTATTTCTGATTTAATCATATAATAATCAAGGTAGTAGCTTCCGAACCATCCTTCTTCCGGAGTTAAACTAACATATTTTCTTGCTGAATGAATTTTTTGCAATTCATGTCATCCTTTCTTTAATTGATAATTTAATTATAGTTTTTTATTTAATATTTTTCCAGCCCAAACCATCGCACAATACCCGATTTTCTGACATCCGTCATCAAAAACGGGTATTTTTTTGTGCTATTGTGTTATGTTATGGCAAGTAATGCGAAAGAATTTGAAATGTATTTAAGAAAAAGATACAAAATTGCAATTTTGATGTTGAAATATTCAAAAATATAGTGTATAATAAAAAAGTCGTACAGCCGGGGCAGTAGCGGCGCCCTGTACTTGCAATCCGCTATAGCAAGGGTTATATCCTTATTGAGGGCTTGAGATACAGTTATGTGTCAGTTAAGTGGTGTTGAGAGTCGGGTCTTACGCGATGAACGCGCGTGAACCTGGTCAGGTGAGGAATCAAGCAGCCATAAGCGTTTGCGGACATGTGCCGTGGGGCTGCCCGATTTGAGCTAACTGATTGATAACGGCTGTCATCTTAAGTTCGATATAAGGATGTACGGCTTTTTTGATATTAGTGCGCAGTAATGTATTAAGGAGGCTTGGCACATATGGCATACCAGACATTATACAGAAAGTGGAGACCTGTTAACTTTGATCAGGTTGTCGGACAGAATCACATAACCTCTACGCTGAAAAACGAAATAATAAACAATAAGACTGCCCATGCCTATGTTTTTACAGGAACAAGAGGAACAGGAAAAACCTCAACTGCCAAGATACTCAGCCGTGCACTCAACTGCGAGAATCCGACAGACGGAAATCCCTGTAATGAATGTCCCTCGTGCAGGGGTATTATGAACGAGACAATTCTCGATGTTGTCGAGATGGATGCGGCATCAAATACAGGTGTAGAAAATATCAGGGAAATTATTGACCAGGTTCGCTATTCAACTGCCAGCACAAAGTACAAAGTATATATAATAGACGAAGTACACATGCTTTCCATCGGTGCATTTAATGCACTCCTTAAGACACTCGAGGAGCCGCCTTCGCATGTGGTATTTATATTGGCAACAACAGAAATTCACAAAATACCTGCAACGATACTTTCCAGATGCCAAAGATTTGATTTCAAAAATATTTCGTCTGCAGACATTGCCGACGCAGTAGAAAAAATTCTAATAAGCGAGGGTGTGTCAATCACAAGAGATGCTGTTGAATATATAGCATACCTTGGAAACGGTTCAATGAGAGACGCACTGAGTATTACAGAACAATGCCTTGCATACAAAAGCAACGATATATCATATGCCGATGCTATCGAAATTCTCGGAACACTGGATGACGAGTTTTTATATAGGACAGCCGGGCATATTGCCAAAGGCGATGTAAAGTCTGTTCTTATTGACTTTGACGAAAGCATGAAAAAAGGCAAGAATCCGTCAGGCTTTGCTGAGGGCATGCTTAAAGCAATGAGAGATATTTTACTATATAAGCTAGCCCCCGAAATATGCGATTTTACATCAGGCAAGAAACACCTTGCGGAAATAACGGCACCTCTTTACAGTAAGGAAAAGCTTACAAGATGTATAGATATACTTTCGTGTGCACTTAGAGATATCAAGCTTACGCTTAATCCCTCTGTTCTCGTGGAATGCACATTGGTTCGTATAACAATGCCTGATTACGAATCGGATTTGTCAGCTCTTGTGGAAAGAATATCAATGCTTGAACAAAAGCTCTCTAATGCTCAAATGTATAATACAGTAAAAACACCCGTGCAGGAAGCTCCTTCACAGATTCATCCGCCAAAGGATATTCATCAGGAGAGCGTAATTACGCCCGAACCGCTTCCGCAGACACCAAAGAGTGTTACGGCACCAAAGGATTCTTCCATGCAAGCTGTTATAGCTGATTGGAAAGAAGTAATAAAGTGGCTCGAAAGAGAGGGGAGATTGATTACCTTTGTGTCCCTGTACGGTGTAACACCCCGTGAAGAAAACGATGAGCTTGTGCTGGGGTTTGAAACCAAGGATGCAGCAAGTAAGTTTTCATCCGGAGGCTCAATGGGGGATGTCCAAGAAGCTATAAGGAATATTTTCGGTCTTGAAGTTAAGATGAAATGTATCTATGAGGACAAAATAATTGAAGCGGGAACAGATGATAACGGAATTTTTAAGAAATTAGCGGAAATCAGTACAAATAACCCCGAAAACTTTAAAATTGATTGATACAAAAATTGACAAATGATGTTAATAGTGATATAATATAATTTAAATTTAATTGTTTACTTGTATATTGGAGGAAAGCAAATGTCAAAGGTGTGCATAATAGGTTTTGGATGCATAGGTTCCGGAACATATGAGATTTTGAAACAAAACAAAGATATCATTTCCAAACGCACAGGAACCGATATTGATGTTAAATATATAGTAGATATAAGGGATTTTTCACAGCACGAGGTTGCTCCGCTTGTAACTGCAGATTTTGACAAGGTTCTTTCGGACAGCGAAGTGGATGTAGTTGTAGAATGTATGGGAGGAACTACCTATGCCTATGACTATACCAAGAAAGCACTTCTTGCAGGGAAGAATGTTATATCATCCAACAAGGAGCTTGTTGCCCACAGTGGCGATGAACTCTCATTGATTGCCATGGAAAAAGGAGTTAAATATCTTTATGAAGCGGCAGTCGGAGGCGGAATACCTATTATCCGCCCGATTACAAGCAGTCTTTGTGCCAACAATATTGTAGAAATTACAGGTATACTCAACGGTACTACAAATTATATACTTACAAAAATGCTCTCAGACGGTTCATCTTTTGAATCCGCACTTTCCGATGCACAGAAGCTTGGTTATGCAGAGAGAGACCCATCTGCAGATATAGAGGGTTGGGATACAGGCAAAAAGATATCCATTCTTTCGTCAATGGCAGTAGGCAAAAAGATAGATTTCCGTCATGTACATACAGTAGGAATAACAAAAGTAACTCTTGAGGATATAGAATATGCAGAGGCAATCGGGGCTACAATAAAGCTAATTGGTAAATATAAGAAGTGTTCCGATGGAATTGAAGTATATGTAGAACCCATGATAGTAAGTGACAATAGCCCGCTTTACGGAGTGGATGATGTTTTCAATGCTATACTTGTAAACGGCGATATGCTTGGCGACTCTCTTTATTACGGCAGAGGAGCAGGAAAGCTTGCCACAGCAAGTGCTGTAGTAAGCGATGTAATGGATGCCGTACTGAATACTTCTTCACCGTATACACCTGCATGGGAACCTTGCGAAGACAGAATTTGCAAAGAATATGACGATGTAAGGAATTCGTTTGTGGTTCGTATTAAGAATACTGACAACGCATTTGATATTGCTCTCCAGCGCTTTGACAATGTTAAAACACTGGAAATCAAAGACGGTGAGTTTGCAATCATTACAGGCGATATGACAGTTTCTGAGCTTAATAAATCATTGGAAGGTCTGGATGTAATATCCGGATATGCAACTGCCTAGGAGGACAAAATGGTAAGGGTCAGAGTTCCGGCATCAAGCGCCAATATCGGTCCGGGTTTTGATAGCTTGGGTGTTGCTCTTAACATGTACAACACAGCTGAATTCACACTTTCGGATAAGGGACCGGAAATTGAAATTATGGACGGTGCGGACTTTATTCCGACCGGCGAAACAAATTATGTTTATATAGGGTTCAAAAAGGTTTTTGATAAATTGGGCAAAAACTTCGATGGTGTAAAAATACGTCTTTGGAGCGAAATCCCCGTAACAAGAGGACTCGGAAGCAGTTCGTCAAGTATAGTTCTCGGACTTATGGGTGCCAACAGAATACTGGATGACCCCTTTACTAAGGAACAGCTTGTCAATCTTGCATTTGAAATAGAGGGACATCCCGATAATGTTACATCTGCACTTATGGGCGGTTTTACGGTAGCATCTGCAGAAAGGGACAGGGTTGTATTTTCCAAATCCGAGGTCGACAGCAGAGTGCGTTTTGCGGCTATGATACCTGATTTCTATTTTCAGACCAAGAAATCAAGAGGTATTTTGCCCGGATTTGTGCCTATGAGGAATGCAACATACAACATCGGACATGCTTCTTTGGTTACTGCGGCTTTCAGTACGGGTAATTATTCGTTGCTTGGCGATGCTGTAAGGGACAGACTTCACCAGAGATACAGATTTTCACGCGTTAGAAGCGGTGAGTTTATTGCCCGCTCGCTAAGGCGAAACGGAGCACTGTGCAGTTATCTGAGCGGTGCAGGGCCTACAATTATGGGAATTGTGGACAAGGATTTTGCACAATTTCAAGATAAGATGAATAATCTTATAGAGACTAACCTTAAGGGTTGGCATCTGGTAATGCTGGAGGCCGACAATGAAGGTGCAATATATATTTAAGTATTACAGTTAAAAACTGTTACACTAAAGGAGGCAGAGTTTGTGAGCTTAATAGTACAAAAATTCGGCGGTTCATCAGTCAGGGATGCCGAAAGAGTAATGAATGTCGCAAGGCGTGTTGTAGACACATACAAAGCAGGTAATTCTGTTGTTGTAGTTGTTTCTGCGCAGGGTGACACAACAGACGATTTGATTGAAAAGGCAAAAGAGATTAACCCGAAGGCATCCAAGAGAGAGATGGATATGCTTCTTTCCACAGGAGAGCAGATATCTATATCCCTTCTTGCTATGGCTATCGGAACATTGGGAGTAAATGCTGTATCTCTTACAGGATGGCAGGTTGGTATGAAGACCGACTCCAAATACGGTATGGCAAGAATTAAATCCGTAGACGGCGAAAGAATCCGCAATGAGCTTGACAATGGTAAGATAGTTATTGTTGCAGGATTTCAGGGTATAAACAAGTATGATGATATCACCACATTGGGACGAGGCGGCTCGGATACTACCGCAGTAGCAATAGCTGCAGCTCTTCATGCGGATTTGTGTGAGATATATACCGATGTTGACGGTGTATTTACCACAGATCCCAGAATAGTACCCGAAGCGAAAAAGCTCACTGAAGTTTCTTTTGACGAAATGCTTGAGCTTGCAAGCCTTGGAGCGAATGTGCTTCATAACCGTTCGGTAGAAATGGCAAAGAAATATAATGTTAATATGAGTGTTCGTTCCAGTCTCAATAATAATGAAGGAACATATGTCAAGGAGGAAAGCAAAGTGGAAAAGACTCTTGTAAGAGGTGTAGCTCGTGATAATGATGTTGCAAGAATAGCAATCTGCAACCTTAAGGATGAACCAGGAATAGCGTTTAAGATTTTCTCTCATCTGGCTAAGCATGGTATAAATGTAGATATTATACTTCAGTCAATTGGCAGAGAAGGCTATAAGGATATCAGCTTTACAGTAACAGAATCCAATGCGGAAAAGGTTGAAGAAATCCTTATGGCAGAAAAATCCTATCTCGGATTTGATGAAATAAAGACATCAACACAGTTCTCTAAGGTTTCTATAGTAGGAAGCGGTATGGTTAACAATCCCGGAGTGGCAAGTGTTATGTTTGAAGCACTTTATGATGCTAACATAAACATTCATATGATTTCAACATCAGAAATCAAGGTATCCGTGCTTGTAAACAAGAACAATGCCGATGCTGCAGTTAGGGCAATTCATGCAAAGTTCAACCTTGCATAATTATAGTTCTGATACGAATTAAAAATATTGAACACGGTCCTTGGTCTGGTACAGATGCCATACCTTGTGGCTGTGTTCTCTTTTTAGGAGAATAATAATGAATAAAGAGGAAAATCAATGCAAGATAGAGGGTAGAAATCCGGTTACAGAAGCAATAAAATCCGGAAGAAGCATAGACAAAATCCTGATTTCCTCGGGAGAAAAAAATGGTTCTGTAAAGAAAATTATTGCACTTGCAAGAGAAAGAAAACTTGTAATAACAGAAGTAGACCGTCAAAAGCTGGACAGACTTTCCGAAACAGGTGCACATCAGGGAGTTATAGCATTTGCGGCAGCAAGAGACTACAGCACCGTAGAGGATATTCTTGCCTTTGCAAAGGATAGGGGACAAAGTCCGTTTGTAATCATTTGCGATGACTTAAATGATCCTCATAATTTAGGTTCTATTATAAGAACCGCTAATGTAATGGGGGCACACGGAGTTATTATACCAAAACGAAATTCGGTAGGCTTAAGCCCCGTGGTTGACAAAACATCAGCAGGTGCACTTGAATTCACCAGAGTTGCAAGAGTTCCCAATTTGGTATCTGCAATAGAAACTCTTAAGAAAAATAATGTATGGATAGTTGCGGCGGATATGGACGGCGACAGAAGCATCTATACACATGACTTTTCGGGCGGAGTAGGAATTGTTGTCGGTTCGGAGGGCAAGGGGGTTTCCAGACTTGTCAAGGAAAGCTGTGATTTTGTTGTTAATATCCCTATGTACGGAGAAATAAATTCACTCAATGCATCTGTTGCGGCGTCTCTTATGATGTACGAGGCGGCAAAAGCAAGGAATATGTAATTTTTATTCGAAAGGTTGTCATTTATGATTAAATCATATTATACTGTTACAGGAATGTCTTGTGCCGCCTGCTCTGCAAGTGTAGAAAAGGCAGTATCTTCACTGGACGGTGTAAATAATGCGTCTGTTAATCTTACATCAGGAAAGCTTGTTGTAGAATATGATGAAGACAAATTATGCGGTAAGGATATAGAGTTTGCAATCACCAGAATAGGCTTCGGAGTAAATATGGATAGTACAGACAGTAACATTATGCAGAAAAACCGCGAGCTTAGGCTAATGAAGAGAAGACTCATTTTGTCTGCTTGTTTTGCTGTTCCTTTGTTTTATGTCTCAATGGGACATATGATTGGTATGAGAGTTCCGTCATTTATGGAGCCGTCGGAATTTCCATTTGTATATGCATTGGTTCAGCTTGTGCTTGCACTTGGTACAATGATTGCAGGATATAAATTTTATATCAGGGGTTTCAAAAATTTGTTTGTACTTAGACCCAATATGGACAGCCTTGTTGCTGTCGGAACGGGAGCTGCGTTTGTATACGGCATAATTCTCATGGCAGATATGTTAAGGAACGGTACAAACCACGCCCACAATCTTTATTTCGAGTCTGTAGGCGTTATAATAACCCTTATTCAGCTTGGTAAGTATCTGGAAAACCGCTCAAAATTAAGGACAAACGATGCGATAGTAAAGCTTATGGAGCTTGCACCGAAAAAAGCGACAGTAATAAAAGATGGTGTCAAAACCGAGGTCGATACTCAAAGCATCAAAGTCGGTGATGTAGTTGCTGTTCATCCCGGCGAAAAGATACCGGTTGACGGAATTGTATTAAATGGTACAACTACGGTAGACGAATCCATGCTTACGGGAGAAAGCATAGCCGTGTCCAAAGAGATTGGAGACAGGGTGTTTGCAGGATGCATAAATAAATATGGCTATATAGAGGTTTCCACCTCTGTTGAGTGCTCGGGTTCAGTAATTTCGCAGATTGTTGATATGGTTGAGGAAGCATCGGGTTCAAAACCCAGGATTGCACATCTTGCCGACAAGATTTGCTCTGTCTTTGTTCCGTGTGTTATTGGCTGTGCACTTCTTACTGCGATTGTATGGATGCTTTTGGGCAGTGAGGCAGGATATGTTATTGACCGCTTTATAAGTGTGCTTGTGGTTGCTTGTCCCTGTGCTCTCGGACTTGCTACGCCTACTGCAGTGATTGTAGCTGTCGGCAGAGCGGCAGGAGAGGGAATACTTGTTAAGGATGCTCAGGCTATGGAGCATCTCAGCGGGGTTGATACATTTGTTTTTGACAAAACAGGAACTCTTACAAAGGGGGAGCCTGCCATAACAGACCTTTATATTGCCGATGGCTTTGAAAAGGAACTTGTTCTTAAATATGCGATGAGTGCAGAAGCTGTTTCGGAGCATCCGCTGAGTGATGCAGTATATGAATATGCGCAGAATTCAGGTGCCGAGGAAATGCAGATACAGGACTTCCGCGCAGTCGGCGGAATGGGAGTATATGCAAACATTGACGGCGACGAGGTTCTTCTCGGAAATGTCAGGTTTATGAAAGAAAATAATGTTTTGGGAAATTATGAAGAAATAGAGCAGAAATATATAATCGAAGGAAAAACATCAATAATAATGAGCATAAATTCCCGTGTTGCCGCTGTTTTTGCAGCGCAAGACACCTTGAAGAACAGTGCAAAGGAAACAGTAGAAAAACTCGGTAAACATCACGAAACTGTACTTCTTACCGGTGATAATGCTTATGTTGCCAAGGCTATGTCAAAGGAACTTGGCATAAATCAATATGTGGCAGATGTGCTTCCCGGAGAAAAAGCCGAGAAAATTAAAGAGATAATATCAAAGGGGCATAAAACAGCCATGGTCGGTGACGGAATAAACGACAGCGTAGCTCTTGCTGTCTCCGATGTCGGAATTGCAGTCGGCTCGGGAACTCAGGTTGCGTTGGAGGCTGCCGATATTGTTATTATGAAGGATAACCTTAATGATATTGTAAAGGCAAAAAATATCAGTCTTGCCACAATCAAAAATATAAGGCAAAATCTGTTTTATGCATTTATATACAATATAATATTGATACCCATTGCCGCAGGCGTGTTTTCGTTTGCAGGAATAACAATAAGTCCGATGCTTGGAGCGTCTGCAATGGCACTAAGCTCTGTATCGGTAGTTCTTAATGCACTAAGACTTAAAAAAATAAAACTATAATAAGCATGGAGATGAATTTTTATGAAGAAAGCAATTGTAACAGTTGTAGGTAAGGATACAGTCGGAATAATCCATTCCGTAAGCGGTGTACTTTCTGAAAATAAGGTAAATATTCTTGATATTTCCCAAACAATTCTTGACGGCATGTTTACAATGATGATGATTGTAGATGTAGGAGGCGCAAGTGTAGAATTTGACAAGATTAATGGATTTCTTAAGGAGCTTGGAGATAAAATCGGCGTAGAAATCAAAATACAGCTTGTTGATATATTTGAAGCAATGCACAGAATATGACAGGGGAGTGATAGCAAATGATTAACAGAGGAGAAGCGTACGAAACTCTTCATATGATTGAAAGTGAGCATCTTGATGTAAGAACAATCACAATGGGTATATCCCTTCTTGATTGTATAGACTCTTCGTCAGATAAGGCATGTACACGGATTTATGACAAGATAACACAAAAGGCTCAAAACCTTGTTAAAACAGGTCAGGATATAGAAAAAGAATTTGGTATACCTATTATAAATAAGAGGATATCCGTAACACCTATAGCACTTGTAGCAGGTGCAAGCGAAGCGGATAACTATGTAAGGTTTGCAAAGGTTATGGATAAGGCAGCCAAGGAAGTCGGTGTCAATTTCATAGGCGGATTTTCGGCTTTGGTACAAAAAGGCTTTGCCAAGGGCGATGAAATACTTATTAAATCAATTCCTCAGGCACTTTCGGAAACAGATATTGTTTGCTCATCTGTCAATGTCGGAAGCACCAAGGCAGGAATAAATATGGATGCCGTAAGGCTTATGGGCAATGTAATCAAAGATTGTGCTGAGCTTACAAAGGACAGCGACGGCTTTGGATGTGCTAAGCTCGTTGTATTTGCAAATGCTGTTGAGGACAATCCCTTTATGGCAGGGGCATTTCACGGTGTCGGCGAGGCGGATTGTGTAATCAATGTCGGTGTAAGCGGTCCGGGTGTTGTTAAGCATGCTTTAGAAAAGGTAAAGGGTCAGGACTTTGGTGTTGTAGCCGAGACTATCAAGAAGACCGCGTTTAAGGTAACCAGAATGGGACAGCTTGTTGCCCATGAAGCATCAAAAAGACTTGGTGTTCCCTTTGGTATAGTAGACCTGTCTCTTGCACCTACGCCTGCGGTTGGCGACAGCGTTGCATATATATTAGAAGAAATGGGTCTGGAAAAGTGCGGAACACACGGTACAACTGCGGCACTTGCTCTTCTTAACGATGCCGTAAAGAAAGGCGGAGTGTTTGCATCATCTTCGGTAGGCGGTCTCAGCGGAGCATTTATACCCGTAAGCGAAGATGCAGGAATGATATCTGCCGCATCCATCGGCGCTCTGAGTCTTGACAAGCTTGAAGCAATGACATGTGTGTGCTCTGTGGGTCTTGATATGATTGTAATACCCGGAGACACATCTGCATCCACCATATCGGCAATCATAGCCGATGAAGCGGCGATAGGAATGATAAATAACAAGACTACCGCTGTAAGAATAATCCCCGCACCCGGCAAAAAAGTCGGAGATGTAGTGGAATTCGGCGGACTTCTCGGAACAGGACCCGTTATGAGTGTCAATGGTTTTTCCAGTGAGGAATTTATTGCCCGCGGAGGAAGAATACCTGCACCGATACATAGTTTGAGGAACTAATATGAAGAAAATTAAGGAAGTAATAATAGTAGAGGGTAATTATGACAAGTCCAAGCTTTTGACACTTGTTGATGCAACGATTGTTGTAACAGATGGTTTTTTGATATTCAAGGATCGTAAAAAGTGCGATATGATAAAGAAGCTTGCCCAAAGAGACGGTGCAATAATATTTACCGACAGCGACAGTGCAGGCTTCAAAATACGCAACTATCTCAAAAATGTTTTAAGAGACTATGTAGTAAAGCATGCCTATATTCCTGATATAATAGGTAAGGAAAAAAGAAAAAACCATTCATCAAAAGAGGGTTTTCTCGGTGTGGAAGGAGTAGGGGATGATATAATCCTTAAGGCATTAGAGGAAGCAGGATATGAGGAAATACATTCCGATACACAAAAACTGGTTACAAAAACGGATTTTTTCAGAGATGGTCTTACAGGCTCAGATGACAGCAATCAAAAAAGGGAAATGCTGAAAAAACACCTTGGTCTTCCAAAGCACCTATCCGCCAATATGATGATAGATGTTATTAACAGGATTTATGGGTATGATGAGTACGAAAAAATCATAAAAGAGCTTTTTGAAATATAAAATATACCGAGTTTCTACTATTATATATAGTATATATTATTTTTCGACATAAATACAATCTGAAATTTAATTGTATTTATAGCTTAAACTATAGCAAAAAAGGCTTTATTCCAAGAGAATAGAGCCTTTTTTGTATGTCAAAACTATCTCGGACGGATAATTTTTAATGGTTTTTAAGTTTACATAACAAATAATATGTTGAACTAGCGCGTGTGATCAGGCACTATCTATGTGTCGTGCAAGACACATTTCGTATTTCTTAAATTATTTTTAACATATTTTTTGTGCGATAATACTATATATAGTTTAGTATAAGGGGGTGAATACTACATATCGTTTGCCGAAAGGGGTAAAATTTGTTTAATGTGCACAAAATAATTTGAAGTTGTAATATTTTTGTAATTTTAGGTTAATATATCTACCAACCCTTGACATTACTGCGTTTGAGGCAAGGCAGGGTCTTTTTGATATCAAAACATTGCCCGTATTGTATTCGTCAAAAATCGTTTTGTTTTTTGTGTAATGTGCACAACGAAAAATGAAAGGAAATTTGACAAAAAAGATTTTATGCCATAAAATGAACCACGAACGCAAAAAGTCTATTAAGGAGGAAATTATGTTTTCAGATTGTTTTTTGAAATTAAAACTTAAAATCTCTTTATCTGAGCATAAACATCGCCGTGATAGAAATATTTATGATGTGTTTAAGAGAGTGATCAGAATCCGCAAAGGAGTTGCCGCGGTATTTGCTTTGCTTTTCTCATTTACTGTAACAGTATCTTACGCTTCTCCGCAGTATTATGATGTGGCAATAGTAGACGGTGACAATCTTTATGATTTTGTATCGCCCGGAACAACGGTCGAAGAGCTTCTGGAGAAATCCGGAGTTGAGCTTGCAGAGTATGATATTGTGTCTCCCGAACTTGGAAGTTACATTTCTTCATCTCAGACAGTTGTTATCCAAAGAGTTAAAAAGGTTTCCGTAACAATCGGCGGAGAGACAAAGGATTATTTCACAACAAAGAATACAGTTGGGGAATTTCTTGAGGAAAAAGGTATTGACATCAACTATCATGATATAATCAATCTTCCCTCTGATACGGTACTGGATATTGACAATAATCTGGAGATAGTAAGAGTAGTAAGGAGGATAGTTAAGGTAGAAACGGAAATTCCGTTTGATACCAAGACAATATCCGACACATCAATGAGTATTTCAGACAGCAAAATCGTTACACCCGGTGTTAACGGTATTGACTGTGAAACATATGAGGTTCTTATGCATGACGGTGTAGAAATAAGCAGAGAGCTTGTTTCTAAGGAGCGCACAAGAGAACCTGTCGCTCAGGTAAAAGCAGTAGGTGCTGCTGCGGGAGGTACAAGACTTCTCGAGAAGGCAGATGACTTCAGTTATTCAAAAGTCATCACATGTAACGCTACTGCATATGACCTTTCATTCCAGAGCTGTGGAAAATGGCCCGGCGATCCCGCATACGGAATAACAGCATCAGGTACACGCGCAAAGTACGGTACGGTTGCTGTAGACCCGAGGGTTATTCCGCTTGGAACAAGAATGTACATCGAATCTGCAGACGGCAGTTTTGTGTACGGATACTGTGTGGCAGAAGACACAGGCGGTGCAATTAAGGGTAACAAGGTTGACTTGTTCTTTAATTCATATTCTGAGTGCATGCAGTTTGGAAGAAGAAATGTAAATGTTTACATTCTTGACTAAATAGTTTTTTTGAAGAGGGGAGATTTCCTGTATGGAGGTTTCCTCTCTTTTTTCATGTAAGGAATAAGGAGGGCCAGGATGGCAAACAGACAAAGCAAAAGCCATTTGTCTTCTATGAGAACAAGGGCAAGCGCATCTTTATGAAATATTGCAGTATATGCCGATATAGCTGACAGGGTTCCCATCAGAAATCTTGTAATATAATATTTTTTCATATTGAGACCAAGAGGCGAGACGATACTCTTTACCTGCATATGTACAGAAAGACCTGACCACCCGAGAGCAAACGATGATGCTACGATTTTTTGAGGCAGTGTCGGGAGCTTTGATGAGATGTAATTTATACCGCAGGTAACCTCGGTAAATGATGCCACAACACAAGAGGGGGCAGACGGAAGAATGTTTATAAGGGGTTCAAGAATTGAATTTACTACACCGAAGAACACAACAAATCCGCATACCTTAAGAATAGAAAATACACTGTCGCATATAGCGGTTGTAAGTGTTTTTCTTTGTGCTATGCAGGATGGAGTTTTGAGTGCAGAGCTGTAGTTTGTACCCCTTAGAAGAACTCCTGCAATAAATGACGATACTAGCTGAATGATATACAGAATAACACCCGCCTTTGGAGAATGGAGTATTCCTATACCTACAGCACCTATTACA